>JASMKZ010000300.1 GCA_030748955.1 Fidelibacterota bacterium
TTAGTTTATTCGCAATAACTTCCATTTTAAATTTTAACGAATCTTCTACTTCTTTCTTTAGCCCTTTTGAAGTAAACAAACCTTTTTCAATTAATTCTGTTATATTTCTTAACAACTTATTATATTTTTCCATATATTTTTAAATGTCTTTAAGTTATTTTAATTTAATTATTAAATAAATCTTTTTTTGAAAAAGATAAGATGTTAATTATTAATAGAGCTACAGATAAAATTTTAAAATTTATTAAAGAAATTTCAGAAAAAGGTATAGATGATATAACTATTATTATTAATTCGGGTAATTTAGAAAAAAAATCTAAATTAAGAATATATTTTGAAAAAGAAAAAAATACAATTTGCATACCTTTTTATAATGATGAAGTTAAAACACTCAATTTTTTAGCATATAATTTTCTTAAAAATAACAAAGGAGATTTGGGAAAGTGAACCAGAACTAGGGCACTTTCTAAAAACTAGACCTAAGCTAGGACAATTTACCGTGAAAATCAGACCATTATTAGGGCACTCGGCGCCGAAAAAGTGACCTTTGTATCCTAGC
>JASMKZ010000301.1 GCA_030748955.1 Fidelibacterota bacterium
CATAAATACCTTTATGTCATAGCCGAGATTGTAAATCTATATACAATGATTTTTCATGTTTTTATTTAAATCGCTCATTCCTTAACAAAACTCAAGCAAGAATTATACCAGAAATATAATAATATTAAATAAAATTTTATTGTATTCTATGAATTATAACTAATCAAGATTATGAACAATCTATTATGTAACAATTATTATCAAAAACTGTAAATGATTGATACAACTATGAATTACTTAGCAAGTGCAAGGGTAGGGACTTATTATTAAAACTCTCAAGGATGGGAAATTGATTTCTGAAAAAAATGGAAGATGATGCTTCTATGGATAAATAACTCTTGACACCAAAAATTAACCATCAAACCCCACATTCCTGGGGTTTTTTGTTAGTAGGATGATGGGTAGATTTATTATTAAATAGTAAAACAATAATGATATAATCAATAATTAAAAATATTGGAGTTGATAATGAAAGCATATATTCAAGGTCTAATAACTGGTGGGGTTCTGGCATTTACATTGTTAGTATTAATTGGAGCTCAACAAAAGTCTCCAAAT
>JASMKZ010000302.1 GCA_030748955.1 Fidelibacterota bacterium
TTAATCCATCATTTTTTCCATCCTTATAATTTTTTACCTCACTCTTATTTTCATCATTCCACCATTCAGTCCATAATCCATTATATTCCCCATCCTTAAAATTAATTTCCCAGAGCTTATCTCCATCTTTTGGACTATACAAAATAGTTAATCCATCTTCACCAAAGTAACCGTACACCTTACCAGTAATATGTTTGTCGCTAAACTTTACAGTATATAATCCATTATCTATTTCTAAAAGGTCGTTAGAATTGTATTCTTTTTGGGAAAAAGATATTGATACAAAGATTAATAATAATAAAAGTTGCTTCATAATAGCAATATTACAAAGCAGTAGTCCTAAATGTCTAGAAACAAAAAATTAAGATATTTTAAGGGTTGTTATGGAGTTGCAGAAATTTCTATAAACTCTATTAAAAGTAGACGAAGAATAAAAATAACCCCAACAACGGTTATAGTGCCATACATAACAGGTTTCAGAACAGGCTCTAGTGGGCTTGCATAATCCCATTCTTTATATTCAGTTGATTTCAAATTTGGGTCATCAAAAGGATAA
>JASMKZ010000303.1 GCA_030748955.1 Fidelibacterota bacterium
TTTTTTAAATTTTTTTGTAATTAATTTTTTATGGTTTTTTTTATTTTTTTTTTTTTTATTATTTTTTTCTAAATTTGTTGAATTTATTAAAAAATTTTAATAAAGAAAAATAGATATTATATGATTTCTTTTGGGTTAATTTTTTTCTACTATTGGGTAATTCTTTTTTCAATAATAGGTTATGGCTTATTATTTTCAAAATTTTTTCTTTTAAAATCCAATGAAAATAAAGATATAGGTTATGTTGGCTTGTATGGGATTTTTTCTTTACTATTGATTTCATATCTTTCAAGTTTTTTATTACCTCATACTCTTTTTTTTAATTCAATTATTATTGGAATTGGATTTTTTTATTTTTGGACTTCAAAACAAAAATTTTTTTTATCAAACAATTTTAAAATTTTAATTTTTGTTTTTTCAATTTTATTAATCAGTATATATGCCGCTAAAAATCATGATGATTTTCCGTACTATCATTTTCCTTATGCGCATATATTGACTGAACATAGTGGACTTATCGGTATCGGTAATTTTAATCATGGTTTTAGAACACCT
>JASMKZ010000304.1 GCA_030748955.1 Fidelibacterota bacterium
AATTAGTCAGTGGCTATCTCACGACGAAAGTGCTTGCCTTTTGTTGATGAGGTATCATTCTAGCAAGCTGGCCTCGTGCACCGCCTAAACGCACAAGGTGAGACTTTTAGGCTGGTTAGTATAAAGTTTGACTATTTCCGATATACTAATAAGAGCTTAAGATAGTCTATGCATGTAGACACTGTATGTACAATTTGTTCGGACGGGAGTTCAATTCTCCCCACCTCCACAAGAATTCATTAAAGATTATTTTTTAAAAAGGGGCAATTTTTTGCCCCTTTTTTATTTAAAATAAAATAATAAGGGAGGAGAATCAATGAACATATTGAAAGTTTACCATGGTAAGTTGTGAGAATATGGACTACTTATAAACAAATGGATTTTTTCAATGGGGAAGAAGGTTCTTGGCCTGGTGTTGCTTCATTTGTAAAAGATGAGCATGTAAAAATAATTAGATATGCTAAGAGTTATTTTGGCCCTGGCGATAATTTTTGTGCCATGTGGGATTTCAATGATTTACTTCCGCCACAGGAAAATATATGAGAGCCAAAGT
>JASMKZ010000305.1 GCA_030748955.1 Fidelibacterota bacterium
GGAAATGACTTTCAGAATGATGAAAGATAAAATTAAATCCTATGAAGAAAAAATAAATAGCACCCATATCCGTGTTCGTAACAGACTGATTTCCGAAGCAGAAAAATTAAATATTGATCCGTGCATAGATAGTGTAACATTTGTTACTCCTGTGATTGCAGAGCAAACTCTAACTCAATTCACATTGGATATTGCTGATTCAATAACACAGGTAAAAGGGGCTTCGGTGACAAGGGTTGAACGAAGATTAAAAAATCTAAAACGGGGAATAGAAAGTGATTTTTCACTTATAACATCTTATCAGAATTCCATAAATAAATATTTGGTTGAACTTCATAAAAAGTTTTCTATACCATTTGCCAGCGTGGTATTTATCCTCATTGGTGCACCTCTTGGTATGGTGTCAAGAAAAGGAGGTTTTGCAGTCAGTACCGCATTCAGCCTGGGATTTTTTATCATTTACTGGGCTTTCCTGATTGGAGGAGAAGAGTTTGCAGACAGAGGTTTTCTACCTCCTGCGTTATCCATGTGGCTGCCAAACTTGGTACTGG
>JASMKZ010000306.1 GCA_030748955.1 Fidelibacterota bacterium
TTTAACTGTATGAAAACGCTTTTTTAAATCCTCATCAGATAGTGATTCTAATGTGGGATAAATGGCGTTAATTTCATCAACTTGTGGATTAATTTCTTTTAAATCTCTATCAGATTTTTTCCCAAATATTCCTGTTACTATTTTTGTAAATACTGACATATTAATTCTCGAAAACTATAAGACCTTTTAATGAATCATTGTATACTGAATCCAAAATTCCATTTACAAATCGGCTACTATCATCAGTACTAAAAACTTTAGCGATTTCAACACCCTCCACAATGGATACTTTTGGAGGTACTGAATCTTCAAACAACATTTCCGTAAGTGCTAATCGTAAGATAAGTTTATCCATTATTGACACCCGCTTTAGTTCCCAATTCTTTAATCTTTCAACGATTAATTTATTGGTGTCTTCACGGCGATCATTGGAAAGTCGTGCCAATGTCCCTGCATAAGTTATTACTACAGGAGCTGGAGTTTCTTCCATATCTTCAACAATTGATGCAATGGCATTTCCTGCATCAGTTTCTGCCATTTCATAAGCA
>JASMKZ010000307.1 GCA_030748955.1 Fidelibacterota bacterium
ATTTCCCTATTTAAAAGCTCATCTCTCAGTTTTCCATTAAACGATTCATTATACCCATTCTCCCAGGGAGAACCAGGTGTAATGAAAAGCGTTTTGACACCTACAGCTTTCAGCCACTGTCTCACCTTCTCTGCTGTAAACTCAGATCCGTTATCACTTCTTATATGCTCTGGTATAGGCCTAGAGGTAAAAAGATCAGCTAAGGTATCTAATACCTGATCTGATTTTAGAGATTGCCCTGCCCCCACAAACTGGACCAGTATTAGAGTTAGTATTGTAAGTTAACATAGTATTCACTCCTTTAATTTACGAAAGATTTATCAAATTGCTGTATTTTAGGGTAAATAGCCTCTGGAGCAGGAGGTCTATAACCAAGACTGCTATGTGGTCTAATTTGATTATATTCCTTTCTCCATCTCTCTACTAGTGCCTTTGCTTCCAATAGCGTATCAAAGATTTCCCTATTTAAAAGCTCATCTCTCAGTTTTCCATTAAACGATTCATTATACCCATTCTCCCAGGGAGAACCAGGTGTAATGAAAAGCGT
>JASMKZ010000308.1 GCA_030748955.1 Fidelibacterota bacterium
ATCATTTGAACCCACTACATTCCGACCAAATGGTTTTAGTTCTTCTATTAAAATATCAATAACAGCTTGAGTGCGTCCAATCATTAGAATTTTAGGCTCTTTAATAATTTCTCCTTTTTTTTTATACTCGTTGATTGGTTCTGCTTCTTCACACCCAACAATAAGTAATAATATAATTAGCCTGCGAATCATAGGGGGTTAGTTAGTATCTGTGGAGTCTTTTTGGGTATTTTCTGTAGAAGGTGGAAAACCGAAATTTATAGGATTAGGACTTATGGGGAAAAATGAAACCGCTTCGAGTTTACCATACATGAATGTATAGTATTGCGAATTACACTTATAAACAATTCCATCCTTGTTTTGCTCATAGATTTCAAGCCCATTATTCTTTGCCTTAAATTCATCTTCACTCATTTTCATTGTATATTCTATTGATTCTCTATTTTCAACTGGTATAGTTGCACACCCAACAATCAATAATGCTAGAATCAGTAATTTCTTCATTTTAGTCCTTGATTAGATATGTAAACTTAATATGGTTAGCCGA
>JASMKZ010000309.1 GCA_030748955.1 Fidelibacterota bacterium
TACCTTCGCGAGCCTCTATATCAAATTCAATTTTTTTTGCCATTTTTTTTAACTTTTTAATTAAACAATTGCTAGAATGTCACTTTCTTTCATAATTAAGTAATCCATCCCATCATGTTGTAGCTCAGTTCCTGAGTATTTACCATAAAGTACAATATCTCCAATTTTAACTGTGATTGGATTTTCCTTTGTTCCAGGACCAACAGCTACTATTTTTCCTCTTTGAGGTTTTTCTTTTGCAGTATCTGGAATAATTATTCCAGAAGATGTTTTAGTCTCAGCCTCTGAAGCCTCAACTAGAACTCTATCTGCTAGTGGTTTAATATTTATTTTACTCATAACTATATTTTATTTAATTTTTTCATAAACTATGCCAATGATAACTAGGTGACACTTTGGCACAATAAATCAATTAGTTGTCCTCGCCAGTACTTTCTGGAATTTCTGGAATTTCTGGAATTGTCTCTTCAGAAATTGATTCGTCTATTAAAATAGACTCAGTATCATTAGAATCATTAATTAAAGACACATTAGAAATAAGAATTA
>JASMKZ010000030.1 GCA_030748955.1 Fidelibacterota bacterium
GCAATTAAACAGATTTTACTTACTTTAGAAGGTTCGATAATTCTTAGTTACCCTCAATCAGGGGCTGCCGGTGATGCGGGATTTTCTTGGGTAGGTTGGCAAGATAGTAGTGATTGGGTATTAGGAAAAAACCAAAATGCAGGCACATCAATCCCTGCTGGTAGTTGCGGTAATTTAGTTAATATTGAGTATATTAATACTCCTGTTTCTATCTCTGTTGAAATCAAAGACGAAAATGATACCATTATAGACTTCAGTGCATATTTCGATTCTGGATGTTCAGAAGAATCGGCTTGTAATTACAATCCCTATTCTGTAAATGATGTTGATGGAGCATGTGTGTATATGGATGAGTGCGGTGGAAATGAGTTAGATATTATTAATCAGGGGTTAATTCCTGAAACATATAATATTTATAATATTTATCCAAATCCATTTAATCCGGTGACTAATATTGAATTTGGCTTGCCTGAAAATTCTTTTGTACAAATTTTAGTTTATGATATAAAAGGAAGACATATCACAACATTGATGAATTCTTTCCAGTTTGCAGGGTATTATTCCTTAACCTGGGATGCATCTGACAGCCCAAGTGGGGTTTACTTTATTAATATGACAAGCGATGGGTTTAAACAAACCCGGCAGGTTGTTTTAATGAAGTAGAGACGATTAATAAAATTGAAAAAAAGCCCGGCATCGCCGGGCTTTTTTTATGCTTCCTCTTTCAGGGTTTCCACAAATTGAGATACGGTTGCCTTAGCATCTCCAAAAACCATATAATTATTTTCATAAGCAAATAGTTCATTGCTAATACCTGCAAACCCAGGATTCATAGATCGTTTTAAAACAAAAGTGGTTTTGGCGTAATCTACATTCAGGATGGGCATGCCATAAATGGGGCTGCTCTCATCATGGCGAGCGGCAGGGTTTACCACATCATTTGCTCCAATGATAAGCGCCACATCAGCAGTGGAAAAATCATCATTAATTTCATCCATATCAAACAATTTATCATAAGAAATATTGGCCTCAGCAAGAAGTACATTCATATGCCCCGGCATGCGCCCGGCAACGGGGTGGACTGCAAACTTCACATCCACACCTTCCCTTTCAAGCTCATCCGCCAGTTTTCTAACTTCATGTTGAGCCTGGGCTACAGCCATTCCATATCCGGGAACAATGATGACAGATTCTGCAGACTGCATAGTATAGGCAACATTGTCAGCACTCATTTCTTTAATAGTAATTTTCTCACCAGATTGAGGACCAGTTTTCGTGGCATCTACTTTTCCAAAGGCGCTAAATAGAACATTGGTTAGTGATCGGTTCATGCCTTTACACATGATGTTGGTAAGGAATATTCCGGAAGCACCCACCAAGGCACCACTCACTATGAGGGCTTGGTTTCCAAGTACAAACCCCGTGGAAGCAGCGGCGATACCCGAGTAAGAATTAAGCAGGGATATGACAACCGGCATATCAGCGCCACCAATAGGGATGACAGAAAGTACACCCAGCAATAACCCAACACCCAATATAACATAGAATGCCATCATGTTTTCAGGGTTCACAACAAAGAAATATGCAGCTATTACAACTCCCAATAAAATCAATAAATTGATGATATTCTGCCCCGGATAGGTAATGGGTTGCCCACTTATTTTACCCTGTAATTTCCCCCAGGCGATAAAACTACCAGTAAAAGTTAAAGACCCAATAATGACGGAAAGTACAATGGTTATCATAGTGGTGGTGAGGTCACTGTTATTCTTGGTCAATTCAGCTAAATAAATTTCTTTGCCATTTAAATATTTAAATAATTCAGCTGAAGCAACCAAAGCCGAAGCGCCGCCACCAAACCCATTAAATATTGCCACCATTTCAGGCATAGCAGTCATGGCAACCCTGATTGCTGAAAGTGCACCAATAATGGTGCCTAGTAATATTCCTCCTAGAACCCATTCCAATGGTATGGCATCCATTTTAAACAGGGTAGCAATGATGGCAATAAGCATACCAATTGCTGAAAGAAAATTCCCCTGCCGGGCTGTATTTACTTTTCCAAGCCGTTTAATGCCTAAAATAAAAAGAATAGCAGAAATGATATAGGAAATCAATATGAAATTTGAATTCATTATTTGCTTCCTTTCTTTTTGAACATTTTAAGCATTCTATCGGTAACAAGATAGCCTCCTACCACATTAATTGTACCAAATATGATAGCACAAAATCCAAGAATTGCCAATAACTTATCGTTACCACTGGCACCAACGGCAAGTAATGCCCCTACAATGGTTATTCCTGAAATTGCATTTGAACCGGACATGAGCGGTGTATGTAGCTGTGGAGGTATTTTCCCAATGAGTTCAGCACCGGCAAAGGTGGCTAAGACTGCAATAAAAATAAGGCTGATGAGTTGTTCCATTATTTATTTCCCTCAATTATATTTTTTGTCATTTCGTGAGTGATATTGCCTTCATGAGTTACCAAACATCCTTTAATAATCTCATTTTCCAAGTCAAAAGATAGTTTGCCGTCACTAATAATTTCCGTTAACAGTTTGAAAATATTTTTTGACAGCATTTGACTGGCATGAACAGGAACCTGAGCAGGGAGGTTTAACCTTCCGTCAATAATGACTCCTTGATGGTTAATAATTTCACCGGGTTGGGTCAGTTCACAGTTGCCACCATTTTCTGCAGCTAAATCAATGATGACGGAGCCGGGTTGCATATCATTGACCATATAATCCTTAATGAGAATGGGTGCTGGCCTTCCAAAAATTAAGGCAGTGGTAATAATAGCGTCTACCCGTTTGGAAGCATCATGGAGCAGTTCCATTTCTTTACGGATAAATTCGTCATTCATTTCAATGGCATACCCACTATCGGTTTCAGCAGAATCATCCAAATCCATATATAGGAATTTTGCTCCTAATGATTCAACCTGTTCTCTTGCTGCAGGACGCACATCAAATGCTTCTACTTTTGCCCCCAGTCTTCCTGCAGTGGCAATGGCTTGGAGGCCAGCCACCCCTGCCCCAATAACCAAAACGGTTGCTGGTTTAATGGTTCCAGCTGGGGTCATGAGCATGGGAAAAAACTTACCCATGTGAGAAGCAGCATTCAGTACGGATCGATATCCCCCCACAGTTGCCTGAGAGCTCAAAACATCCATGGACTGAGCATAAGTACTTCTGGGAATTAGCTCCAGGCAATAGGATGAAATATTATTAGCTGCTAATTGTTTAACCAAAGCATGATTTGTAAATGGAGCCAATAGTGAAATGAGGGAGGTCCCCTCGTCTAGCTTGGTCAGTTCTTCCTCAGTGGGAGGATTAATTCGGATAATCAGATCAGAATCAGAATAAACATCTGATACGATTTCAGCGCCGGACTCTGCATAGATTTCATCTGCAATAAATGAACCATTGCCTGCTCCTGATTCAATTTTGAATTTCAAAAAATCTGAAGAGAGCTTCTTAACTTCAGCTGGTAGAATGGCAACACGAGTTTCACCCGTCAACGATTCTCTTGGAATGCCAATAATCATCTGTTGTACTCCTGATTCAAATAATGGATATCTTTATGGAAATGTTTTAATTCAAGCAAAAAATTCAGAGTGAAATTTACGTAGGAAATGGAATTTATTTTTACAAATAAAAGATAAATATATACCAATTTATGTATCCATTCAATTTGTAAATTTCTTATCAAATTCCTGTGCAAATTATGAATACAAAACTTCAATATGACTTACATGAAATAGGGGATGCTTCAAAGAAGGCTATTGTTGCCATTCATGGTTGGCAGGGAGGTCGCAATAGCATGTTCCCTCTCATAAAATCAATGAACATTAACAATGTTGGCTGGTATTTATTAGAAGCGCCATTTCCGGTTCAAGATGGAGACGGCTTTAGTTGGTCGTATGAAAAATCAAATGGACAGTGGGAAATAGATGAACCCAGGCGCTTACTAGATGTTTTTTTTAGAGAATTATTTAAAAAGTACGATTCAAGGAAAATATACGTAATGGGATTTTCTCAAGGCGGATTGGTTTGTTTTGATTTTGTATTATTTTTATGTGAACCATTGGGAGGTGTTTTCCCTATTTGCGGTTTCATGCGTCAGCCGAAAGTTGAGTTGGAGAGATTCCATCCAGTTCAAAAGGGAACACCTATTCTCATTGGGCATGGAAAGGAAGATGACAGAGTGCCTGTAGAGGCATCCCAAAATGCGTATGAACAGTTATTAGCTCAAGGAGCGAATGTAGAATTGTTATTATACAAAGGTAAACATAAAATAGGTGTGGAATTTATTAGAAAAATAAAAGAAAAAATTCAATCATAATGAAACATGACTGGGATGTAATAATTGTGGGATCTGGTTTTGGCGGATCTGTGTCTGCCCTTCGCTTAGCTGAAAAGGGTTATAAAGTTCTGGTGATTGAAAAGGGAAAACGCTATGAAACGGAAGATTTCCCCAAAACCAATTGGAATTTGCGTAAATATTTCTGGATGCCCCGCATTTTTCTCTATGGAATTCAGTGTATCACCCTACTAAAAAACGTATTTATTTTTCATGGTGCCGGTGTGGGAGGCGGAAGTCTGGTATATGCCAACACTCTTCTGGTTCCACCGGATGATGCATTTGAAGATCAACGCTGGCCCGGAAGGGGATGGAAGGAAAAGCTTGCACCTTTTTATGAGAAAGCAAAATTCATGTTGGGTGCTGTGCCGGCTAGTTATGAGGGAGAAACGGATAAAATCTTAAAAGAGTGTGCAGACTATATGGGTAGGGGGAGCAGTTATAAGAAAGTGGATGTGGGTATATATTTTGGAAAAACAGGTGAGATGGCAAAAGATCCTTATTTTGATGGCAAAGGGCCAGATCGAATGGGCTGTACATTTTGTGGGGGTTGTATGGTGGGTTGTAGATACAATGCCAAGAACACCCTAGATAAAAATTATCTTTATCTTGCAGAAAAACTGGGCGCTGAAATTATGCCGGAACAAGAGGTCCAAAATATTCGTCCTCTGGAAGATGGAGGATACCAGCTTACCATTCAAAAATCTACCGGTATAAGGCGGTTAACCCAGAAGCTTCAGGCAGACAAAGTGATATTGTCTGGCGGGGTTTTAGGGACGGTCAAACTTCTCCTTAAATGCAGAAAAAATGGGAGCTTGAAAAAGATATCAACTAAATTGGGAGATTTTGTCCGCACCAATTCAGAGGCCATTATCGGCATTAAGCTGAAGAAAACTCCCAGTGAAGATTATAGCAAAGGAGTTGCCATATCTGCGGGATTTCATCCGGATAAAGATACACATATTGAAACTGTTCGCTATGGGAAAGGCCAAAGTGTTATGGCACTTCTCACCACTTTTCTGCCAGATCGCAATATTCCACTGCCGGGGTTCATTCGATGGGGGATTTCTGTTATTCGCTCCCCGCTTCAGTTTCTTGCCAATTTTTTTCCGATTGACTGGGCTAAAAAAACCATCATCTTACTTGTCATGCAGCCGGTGGATAATTACCTGAAACTAAGTTATAAGCCTCGATGGTGGCGGATGGGGAGGTTTTCCATGAACAGCCAGACCAGTGACGGCGAGAAAATACCTTCCCATATACCCATTGCTGAAAAAACAGCTGAGACTATTATCCAGAAAAGAAAAGGAACGGTCATGACCACGTATATGGATGCTATTTTTGATATTCCCTCCACAGCACATATACTGGGTGGAGCCTGCATGGGAAGTGATGCAGATTCAGGGGTCATTGATGAAAATTTTGAAATGTTTAATTACCCGGGGATGTATGTGATCGATGGTTCGGTGGTGCCATCTAACCTGGGTGTAAACCCAAGTCTAACCATTACTGCATTGGCAGAATATGCAATGAGTCGGATGCCGGAATGCGAGAAGAATTGAAATTGAATACTGCATAACGAATTCCAAATTCCCAGAACACAGGTTTAGCAACTAATCACTAACAGCTTACAACTAAATTTCCCGTAAATTAATCATCTATGAGCGTACGCATTTCAAATAATACATTAGAGGTTTTTGATCCTGCAACAGGTGAAGATCTCACACAATTTCCCATGACATCTGTTCAAGAGCTGGATTCTATTCTTCAAACTGCAAAAGCAGGGGCAGAAAAGTATAATTACAGTAGTTTTTTCCGTCGTCAAAAACTAATGACGCAGTTACAAAAGGGGATCACCCGCCGGATGGATGATTTTATTAAAACCATCTGCAGTGAAACAGGCAAGAAGGCAGATGAAGGATTAATGGAAGTTTTCATATCTCTGGAGCATATAAAACAATCTTCACATCATCTCTATGAAGCGTTAGGGAAAAGAAACCGTAGGAGCGGTATTCTAAAAACACGAAAAGCTTGGGTGGAATATGAAGCTATGGGTGTTGCGGGCATTATTTCTCCCTGGAATTATCCCCTCATTCTTACTGTATCTCCAATGGTTGAGGCATTACTTTCAGGCAATTCAGTAGTCCTTAAACCATCAGAACATACTCCCCTCACAACAAAACTGCTGAAAAAAGTCTGGGATGAGTCTACTGAAAGCCCCGAGTTGTTTCAACCAGTCTATGGTGCAGGAGAAATTGGGAATGCTCTAGTTGCCTCTCCATTAACAGATGTGATCTGTTTTACTGGCAGTACGGCAATTGGTCGAAAAATTGCAGAAACCTGCGCTCCACTTTTTAAACCTGTAATTCTTGAACTTGGGGGTAAGGATCCCATGATCATTTTAGAAGATGCTGATATAGGCCGTTCAGTAGAGGCGGCTATTTGGGGAGGGCTTAGTAATGCAGGGCAAACCTGTATTTCTGTTGAACGAATTTTTGTTCAGGAGAAAATATACCCTGAAATTGTTGAGAAGTTAAAGGACAAAGTACAAACTCTATCGTCGGGTAAAGGGGACACTCCTGTTGGTGCAATTTCAGTAGATGTGAGTTTAGATAAAATTAGGGATCAGATTAATGATGCAAAAAATAATTCGGATGTATTTGAAGGAAATGCAGATGAAGGCCGATTTATTCCCCCTTGTTTGGTGGTAAATCCGCCATTTGGGGCTAAAATACTGCAAGAAGAGACCTTTGGGCCTGTGATGACAATTCATCCCTTTCAAACGGATAATGATGCCATAGAATTAGCAAATAAGACGGGTTATGGACTGAGTGCTTCAATTTTTGGCAAGAGTAAAAAACGAATAGCCTATATTTCCCGTCGGGTTCACGCTGGTGCGGTGGCGATAAATGATGTGCTCACCCATTATGGAATTGCAGACCTGCCCTTTGGAGGGAAAGGAATAAGTGGAATGGGAAAGGTGCATGGAAAAGAAGGACTAAGAGCATTCAGCCATCAAAAATCTTATATGACTAATCGGATTTCTTTTAAAGTGGAGTTTTGGTGGTATAAAAGGAGTAAAAAGTTTGCTCAACTGCTACGTAAGTGGATAAAGTGGCAATATTCCTGATAGGAATTAGAGTGGTAGAAGTATCAGCTGATCAGATGGTTCTTTATCTTTGCGATCGTAGTTTTCTTCACGGATGAGGGTTCCATCATTGTCATAATGTTTCCATGTACCGATGCGGCGCATTTCTTCGTATTGACCAGTTAGGAGAATTTGACCATTATCCCAGTAATAGATAATTTTCCCATGGACAAGCCCGTTCTTATAATGTTTAACTAATTTTAATCGACCCGTCTTTTGGTTTATTATTCTATGATATCCGTTCTTTTTTAGATTTTTCTGCATTTCTTCTTAGAATTGAATACTTGTTAACTCCTCTTTCACAACGGTAAAAATTACTCTACTGTCGATCACCATTAGGTGATGCACGTCACAAAATTCGAATCATTTCCGTCGATAAAGGTGATATTATATGAAAAAATGACACAGATCACGAAAAAAGAGCGATTTATTAATGGGGTAATTTTATTATAACCTAAAAATCTCATATTAGTATTACTGCAATCACATGTAAATTTAATTGCCGAATCGTTCATTGAATAAAAGGATTAAAAAATGCAAAAAAATCTGACCATTATTCTCGTCATTCTCTTGTATTCTTGTGGAGGGGATAGTCCTATTACTTCTCCTCCTTCTATTGACTATTATACTGATGATCAGCAATTTATTGATAATTTAGTTTTATTAAATAATTCAATAGAAAATGAAGATGTCATTGAAAGAATAACAGCGACTGATTTTATAGATGGTAGTACTGGATCAAAATATTATAAGATAAAACGGCTTAACTTAAATAATATGAGTTTGGATTCAATACCAAATTCAATCATTAATTTAGATAGTTTGAAAATATTAAATCTCAGTAATAATCAAATTGAATTTTTACCTGAAGATATTTGTAATATAAATGATCAACTTGATTCTCTGGATGTGTCTAATAATTTATTATGCAACCCCCATGTTCCGATATGTATTACCAATATAGAACCAACTTTGACAGCATTTTTTGCTAGTCAGAATGGCTGCAGCTATCAAATGAGTTCTAAAGATATGAATTTCATAAAAAGGATGATTTTGGAGAATTGGACTGCTGTATCAGAGAACGACTCTGAATATGATTCATTATGGACCTTATTAAATAATGAAGATAATATAACTTGGCAGGAATTTATAGAAGAAGATATGGAAACTCTTGAATCCACTGTAGTATCTCGAATAGTTACCCTTAAATATGAAGGGTTCAATAGTGATATACATACAATCCCACCAGAAATTGGAGTAGTAGATAGTTTGAAGTTTATACACTTATCACATAATGATTTATCAGCTATTCCGACTGAAATAGGAGATTTAAAAAGGTTACAATTCTTATATTTAGATCATAATAAAATTGAAATTATCCCAGAATCAATAGGTGGTGGTGATGGTCTAAAAAAATTAGAGCATTTAATTCTTAATGATAACCAGATAAACAGTGTATATACCCATTTAGGTTACTTAACAAGTTTAACGAAATTAGACTTATCAAGAAATAGCTTGGAAACTCTTCCATCTAGTTTATGTGATTTAAGCCCTGTAATAAAAATTGTGGGAAATCAATTTGAGTGTGGATGTGTAGAATGGGATGAAACCTGTTTTTCTGCTAAAATTTTAGATCAGTCTTGTGAACCGTGTGGTAATTAATAATTAACTGGTGCTATGCTGATTTCAGCCACTCCATTACCACCGATCCCATCCCATCTATCACGAACTGCACGGCAATAACCATAAGAATTAGCCCCATTATTCGCTGAGTAATTCGCAGTCCGATGGTCCCAAAGCGTTGAGTTAAATGGTCTGCCATGCGGAAGATGATATAGGTTAAACCCATGACAAGACCAATCACACCCAATAAAACCAGTTTATATTCCCAATGATCTGTATCAGATGAAAAGATCATCACCGATGAAATAGCACCGGGACCAGCAATAAGGGGAATTCCAATAGGGGTATAAGCCATATCTTCTTTCGTTTCTGCCTCAGTTTCCTCTTTAGGCGTAGAGCGGGTTCTAGGGACTCTAGATTCCAACATTTGTATTCCTGTTCTGAAAAAGAGAATTCCCCCTGCGATCTTGAACCCTGAGACGGTTATACCAAAGAAAGAAAAAACAAGTCTTCCGAGAAATGTGAAGATAATTAAAACAACTAGAGCCGTAAATACACCCTTTAGTGCAATTTGTCGTCTTTCATTATCATTGCAATGTTCTACCATTGATAGAAATACAGGGCTCAACCCAATGGGATTTACCAGGGTAAATAAAGATGAGAATGCCAAAATGAAAAAGGTGGTTAATTCGTTCATTACATGCGTTCCAAAGCATGGATTCCCAATAAGGAAAGTCCATTATTTAGAACAATCTGAAGGGCCTGCACCAATATCAGGCGAGCTGAAGTTTTATTTCTATCTTCAGTTACTACTCTCTCCTTCGCATAGTATTTATGAAACAGTCCTGCCAAGGATTGTAGGTAGGTGGCAATGGTTTGAGGTTCTAGATTATCTTTTGCTTTTCCAATTATGTTGGGGAATTCCAGCAATAATTTAATTAATTGGATTTCTGAATCAAGATTAAGAGGAGAGAGGTCCGTTTTCTCATTGAAGATATGTCCCTGCTCTTCTGCATGTTTTAAAATATTACATAGACGGGCGTGTGCATATTGGAGATAAAAGACAGGATTTTCGTCCGATTCATCTTTTGCCAAAGTCATATCAAAATTGAGATGTGTATTTATCCCCCGCATGATGAAAAAATATCGAACCACATCCTCGCCGACTTCATCAATAAGTTCATCTAAGGTAATGTAATTTGCCTTACGTGTGGACATCTTGACTGGCTCACCATCTTCTGTGAGGGTTACAAATTGATGGATAATAACATTGACTTTCTTTGAATCGCAGCCTAATTGTTCCACAGCAGCCAAAACATCAGGGTAGGCATCCATATGGTCTGCACCCAGAACATCTACCATTAAATCATATCCTCGATTAAATTTATTTTGATGGTAAGCAATATCTGGTAGACGATAAGTGGGCTCACCACTGGATTTAATTATAACTCTATCTTGATCTCTTCCCACCTCAGATGCTTTAAACCACGTGGCACCTTCTTTTTCATATATTAGTTTTTTTTGTCGAAGAGTATCAACAACATTGGTAATTGCTCCGGAATCATATAGTGAGTTTTCATTAAAAAATGTATCAAATTTCAGCCCAATACGCGCCAGCGTTTTTTCAATGTTCAAAAATATATTGGATTCTGCTGCATCTTTAAACGCAGTATTTTCAGTTAGATCTTTGAGGGAGTTTCCTTTTTTATCAATGAGGTTTTGCGCAATTTCAACAATATATTCACCTTCATATCCTTCTTCGGGGAATTCTGTTTTTTCTCCTAATAATTCAAGATAGCGTGATTTTACAGATTCACCCAGTCTATGCATTTGTCTGCCGGCATTATTATAATAATACTCCCGGTCAACTTTATAACCATTCCATTGTAAAATACTGCTGATTACGTCGCCTAAAATAGCACCTCTGCCATGCCCAACAGTGAGGGGGCCGGTGGGATTAGCGCTCACAAACTCAACTTGTGCTGTTTTCCCCTCACCAAAATTGGATTTCCCATATTCTTTATTCAATGTTAATACCGATAGTAATTGAGATACAATGGCATTTTTATTTATGGAAATATTTATAAATCCAGGACCTGCAATGTCTGTAGAGTCTACTAAACCTGGGTAGTCAGTTTTAAGTTTATCAGAGAGAATTTGGGCTATTTCTCGAGGGTTTTCATCTAACTTTCCTGCTAATTGAAGGGCTAAATTTGTAGCAAAGTCTCCATGTTCTGGATTTTTAGGTAGTTGAACAACTATATTTGTTTCTGGGTAATTTAATGTGGATATAATTTCCCTGAACGCTTCAGTCAGAGCATTTTTCATACTTCGTCTTGAACTTCTGTAATTGTACCATCTGCCCAAAGGCGTTCAAATTCATAGTACTCCCTTGTTGTCTTGCTAAAGATATGGACGACAATATTTACAAAATCAACAAGTACCCAATCTAAATACTGATAGCCTTCAGTATGCCAAGAAGCATAACCTTCAGTTTTCATGGTTAGATTTACATGGTCAGCTATTGCACGGGATTGAGGTTCAGATTCAGATGTACAGATTACAAAAAAATCAGTTAATGTGGTAATATTTCTCACATCAATAATTTTAATGTCCAATGCTTTTTTCTCCAGCATAAGTTCCGATATGCGCTGGGCATGAAGTTGACTCCCTGAGGGACTGGGTGTTATTTTTTTCTTTTTAGGCAATTGAAATTCAGCAGTTAAAAAGGGGGTTGATATAGTACCGCTTCCCGGTAGGAGGGTAAGGTTATATAATCTTCTCCGATGATGAGGGTTAAATCATAGAAAAGAGATTCATTTTTGTCGTCTATAATATTGTCTTTGTCAATCATTAAAATATTTGCTAATTCCATTGCTCTTTTCAAATCTCCTCGATGGTGGAGGATTTTGGTTTCTATATAATGAAAATGATCCGCATTTTTTGAGTCTAATACATCTAATCCTTTTTCTCTTAGAAAATCAGTATACATTCGTGCAAGATTAGACACTCCGCACCCATTTCTGATTTCTATCTGAATTTTATGTCCGGTTTCCTTTTCGTACTTCGTTTTTGTAATTAAAGTACTTAAATCAGGATAATTTGCATCAACTCCTGAGTTGAAAAAAAGGCGATTTATTCCGGAGGAAAGAAAACCAAATACCACTAGGATAAGAATACCCAAAGTCAGATTTGAGAAATATCCTTTCAGGTTTATTTTCTTTGATTTTCTTCTGTACTTTCGGTTTTTAATGGGCATTTAATGGGGAGCGATTTCCATAGCGGATTGGAGCATTATTGTAATTTACCATCTGGATACTGATAATAGAATTAGGGCTCAATTTATATTCAAACCCAAGCTCATATCCGATTCCTGTTTGGGGAGCATTAGAGTAAGATAAATTATTTTGCCCCTGAAATAAATGAAACCCAGTATTGAATTGTAACTGCTCGGACAGTTTAAAGTTGGAGAAATTGGAGTATATCCCCATGGTTTGACTAGTTCCACCGCTCATAGAAGTCATCAGCGTAAACCCTTGCTTCATATTAAATTTATTAGGAGTCAGGAAAGACCGCTCAAATTGACCGGAATGAATGGGTAAATCATCCTGCGTATTATTGGCAATAATCGATTGTCCCCCAGCAATGGAAAAAACCAGAAAGAGAAAAAGTGGTTTAATAATGGATATAGTTTTTTTCATAACAGTCATTTTGAGAATTATTGTTCCTTACCATTGGAAGTAAATTAAATAATGTTCATGTTTTAAACACGTATATTCCAATGTTTATTTCTTTAACTGCTCAGGGTTTCTTATTAATGTTCAATATTTCTCTCTATAATACCGCCACCTAGAACAATATCATCTTTATAAAATACAATGGATTGCCCTGGTGTAACAGCAATTTGTGGGTGTAAAAATTGCACAGAAAATCCATTTTCTGATTGAGTTATGGTTGCGTCAATAGTTGGGCTATTATACCGAATTTGCGCTTTAATATTAAACGGGAAAGAAATATCATCAACCAACCAGTTCACATCTGAAACTTCACAGTTATCTTTAGTGAGGCTTTCTTTTTTACCAATTTTTATTTGATTATTTGAGGGGTCAATATTTGACACATACCGAGGCTCGGGAGTTGATAATCCCAATCCTTTTCGCTGGCCAATAGTATAGTCGGTATAACCGGAGTGCTCACCTACAACTTCTCCCGATTCATTCACAATGTTACCAGCACTGATTTTAGACATTTTTTCCGGTACGTAATCTTTCAAAAACCGTTTATAATTATTATCTGCAACAAAACAGATTTCCATGCTCTCAGGAATTTCGGCCGTTTCAAATTTATTTTGCCGAGCGATATCTCGCACCTCCTCTTTAGTTATATCTCCAAGGGGAAAAAGTGTGCGCAATAAGGTATGGGCGGGGATTCCCCATAAAACATAAGCCTGATCTTTAAGAGGGTCTCTGCCTTTCTTTAAAACAGCGGATCCATTTACATGGTGTACTTTTGCATAGTGACCAGTGGCAATATAGGCAGCGCCTAACTTGTCAGCCTGTTGTACAAAGGCATCCCACTTTACCAGAGAATTACAGCGAACGCAGGGGTTGGGAGTTCTTCCTGCCAGATATTCATCGGCAAAATTATCCACTACTGATTTTTGAAATACATGGGTAAAGTCAAGTGTGTAGTGGGGGACATTCAGCCTGTCACATACTAGTTTTGCATTGTTAATTGCACCAACTGAACAACAGTTGCTATCGTCTAAAAGATTACCACCTACATTGCTATATTCCCATAATTTCATAGTTACACCAATGGCTTCATACCCCATTTCCACTATTTTCAACAGGGCAACAGAGCTGTCTACGCCACCAGACATTGCTACCAGTACTTTATCAGCCATGATTAAGCAAGCTCCTTCACACTGTTTTGAAGGATTTCTCCAATTGAATCGGCTACTTTTTTTACATCTTTTAATTGATGAATTTTCCCAAATGAGATCCGAACGGTAGAAAGTGCATCTTCCTTGGTAATACCCATTTCTAACAGCATTTCGGAGGCTTTCACAGTTCCTGAAGTACAGGCAGAACCGAAAGAAATACCAATACCTGAAAAATCTAACTGCAGAACCAGATCTTGCCCATTAACTCCATGAAAGGTTATATTGAATACGCCCGGTATTCTTTTTGTTCCGTTAATGGTATAGGATATATTTTGCTCATTCAACAGATTCAAGAAATAGGATTCCAAACGAAGAATATGGTCGGTGTTTTCTTCTAATTTTGATGTAGACAACTCTGCTGCCATTCCAAACCCGGCAATTCCCCCAATATTCTCCGTACTGGCACGGAGGCTCTGTTCCTGACCACCACCGTGAATAAGCGGTTCAAGTTTTGACCCCCTGCGTTTATATAGTGCTCCAATCCCTTTTGGACCGTACAATTTATGTGCAGACATAGATAGAAAATCTACTGGGGTTTCAGCTACATTTATATAAATTTTCCCCAAGGCCTGAACTGCATCAGAGTGAAATAGTATATTCCTTTTTCTGGCGATTGATCCTATTTCCGAAATGGGATTAATAGTCCCCAATTCATTATTAACCCACATAATAGAAATTAGCCGTGTATTGGCATTAATATTCTCTTCAATATCTGAAGGGAGAATAAGTCCATTTTTATCTGGGTTAACGATAGTGGCGCTAATGTTTTTACTTTCTAAAAAGGGCAATACTTTTAATATGGCAGGATGTTCATAAGAACTGGTAATGAAGTGGTCTCCTGGGTTTAAAACTCCTTTCAGAATCATATTATTCGATTCTGAGCCGCTTGAAGTAAAAATTATCTCTTCAGGATTACTACTAAGCGCATTGGCTAATTGCCGTCGAGATTTTTCTATAACTGCTTTTGCAGCCTGCCCTTCCCGATGAATGCTTGACGGATTTCCGTATATATGCTTGTTAAGATCTATCAAAAATTCACTAATCTGAGGGTCTAATGGAGTAGTTGCAGATATGTCGCAGTATATTCTTTTCATGCCCATAATTGAATAGTAAAATTATATAGGATGTACGTTACAGAAAAAAGTAATTATTAACGAGGTTATGCAGGAAGTTTAATTTCCATTCCCTGTCGAGCAGCCATGGTATTTGGAAATTCAGCCTGGGCATCTTTCTCAATTTTTAAAATGGCTTTATCATCATTTGCAGGGCTATGATGATATAGAACCAATTGTTTAATATTGGCTTGCTTTGAAACGGCTACGCACTGTTGCCAACTGCTATGACCCCAGCCTTTATGAGCAGGAAGCTCATCTTCAGTGAATTGAGAGTCTATTATGAGTACATCTGCGTCACGAGCGATGTCAATCACATTGGGATTCAAATGATTTTCAGGATGTTCCAAATCGGTGCTGTAAACAATTATTTTATCGCCTAGCTCAATGCGGTAACTATTGGCTCCATTTGGATGCCCGTGTTTGCAGGCAGAAATTTTCACTGAATCTGAAATTTTCAGCCCGTTTTCTTCTGGGAAAGTATTTAAGTTTAGTTCTGCCTGGTACATGGGTATTTCCACTGGCCAGAAAGTATAATGATGAAGACGCTCAAAAATCTCTTCCATACTGAGCTTATCCTGTTTTCCATAAATATGGCAGATGAAATCTTTTAAGAAGAAGGGGGTAAATCCCAGATAACCGATGATATGATCCCAGTGAAAATGACTGATAAAAACATAGGCAGATTTTGGCGGATTATTCTCTTTTAAAAGTGCATTGCCAAGAGGTACAAAGCCTGTACCCATATCCAGTACAATAAGGTCATTATCTGCAGTGCGAACTTCTACGCATGAGGTATGCCCTCCTACCTCAATTTTATCTCTATCCGGAGCAGGAAATGAGCCTCGAACGCCCCAAAATTTTATTGTATGTTCAGCCATGATGGTATTAATTCAGGCTGTAATTTACCGGGTTTTCAGCATGTATCCCAAGTAATCACAGTAGTAAAGACGTAAATAATTATTCACTATGAAATGTGAATTATAGATGGAATTATTTGGGGAGGGGAGAATTGATAATAGCGAATCACGAATATTGAAATTTACCACCTTCTAAAAAATATTAGCTCTGTATTATCAATTTTCAATTGGTTACAATTGATAAACTTTGTTACTTTGAAATGCAGTAACTTTACGGCTCAGACACTCAAGAACTAAGAACCTCATGAATAAAGACTCGAATAAACTCTGGCAGGATCGAATATATCTCTTATTGGGGGGGATATTCATCGCATCTCTCGTTTCATCAAATCTTATTTTTCAGAAATTTTTCTTTTGGAAACCTTTTGCCTTCTTGGCAAATCTAGGTTCTGGTATTTGGATGAGTTGGCTCTCAGAATACACCTTTGAATTATCTGTAGGTATTCTGCCCTATCCTGTTACGTTTTTAGTAACGGATATAATTTCTGAAATTTATGGCAGAGAAAAAGCGAACCGGGTGGTAATGGTTGGGTTTATTGCCAGTATTTTTATTATGGGGGTTGTAATGGTTGGGGATGCGGTTTCTGCTACACAGTGGTCTCCGGTAGATGATTCTGTTTTTCACAGGGTCTTTGGTTTATTTGGACCTGCTGTATTTGCATCTATGACAGCCTATATTACGGCTCAATTCATTGATATTCGCATTTTCCACTTTTGGAAACGAAAAACAAACAATCGTCACTTATGGCTTAGAAATAACGGTTCTACCATATTTTCTCAATTAATTGACACATTATCTGTTCTTTTTCTGCTCTGCAGTTTTGGAGTAATTGATTGGGTTCGTTTCTACCCCTTATTGCTTAATGGATTCCTTTTTAAGGTACTGGTAGCATTTATTGACACTCCCTTTTTCTATTTGTTCTCACATCTACTGCGGAAATTTTTCGGCTTAAAACTAGGTGAAGAGTTAGAAACATAATAGAAAATGGGCTGTTTTTGTGAGCGGGGTCACAAAAACAATGTAACAGTATGTAATAGGGGAGAAAAAGGTTTCTTTTAATCATTTAACCTTGTTTACATTTCCCGGTGAAAAAGTTGGATACAATTTATTGGTTTTCCGGATTATCAGTAAAAATGATTCAAAAAGACCTTTAATTTGAGAATAAAAAAAGTAATAATAAATAACAAACAATACAATGGAGGAAATAATGAAAACTTCTAAATGTTTAATGGGTGTTCTGCTGAGCGCAGTGCTTCTTTTTGGTTCTGCCTTTGCGGCCAACACCCTTAGTCAAGATGTTAAAGATGGTATAGTTGGTAAAAGCCAACTTACTGTATTTGAAAAAAAGAGTCATTTAAGTAATCCGATGATTTTGAAAGATCAGAGTCTTGTAAATCCTACGAATAATCGTGATTGTGATGCTGGTTATGTAGAAGACTGTGCTGATGAAGATTGCTGTCCAGAATCTTGGATTGGTGATGGCTTTGCTGATTGTGAAGATCAGGCTTATGGCTGTGACCTTACATGTTATGATAATGATGGTGGTGACTGTGAAGGTGGTGGTGGAACTACCGGTGGTGGCAGTGAAGACTGTAACGACTGTGAATTTGATTTCACTAATTACGGCTCTGAATGTTGTGATACTGCATGGGATGAGTATGGTATTGACTGTGCTACACTGGAATCTAATTACTCTTGGGATTGTTCAGGCTGTAATTGTCCAGGTGATGGCCCTGCTGTTTGTGGTGATGGTAACTGCACAGGTGATGAAACATACGAGGACTGCCCAGAAGATTGCAACGCACCTGGTGAATGTGATGCTGGTTATGTAACAGATTGTGTTGATGACGATTGCTGTCCAGAGTCATGGATTGGTGATGGTTTTGAAGACTGTGAAGATCAGGCTTATGGTTGCGATTTAACCTGCTATGATAATGACGGTGGTGACTGTGAAGGTGGTGGTGGAACTACCGGTGGTGGCAGTGAAGACTGTGA
>JASMKZ010000310.1 GCA_030748955.1 Fidelibacterota bacterium
AAGGGGCAGTATAATAGGCTGTTTTACCCCAGAAACAAGTTCAGTGAGGATGTCTTGCTCTGTTTTATTGGAAATGCGTTCTGCCACCCGTTTGGATGTGGTTCCAAGTGACCGTTTAACTTGCCGACCCTTGTAAGATACTGATATATAATATCTATTTCGTTTTGTAAATAAAAATGCCAAGAAAATGTCCCCACATCTATCCCCGCAGGTATCTTGGCTTTTCTATAAAACTACGTTCTCGTTGGGTGGCTGATGGGTTTCGAACCCACGACCTCCTGAGCCACAGTCAGGCGCTCTAACCAACTGAGCTACAGCCACCATTGTAAATAATAAAGGGTGTTCTGTAAAGACCCCCTTAAATACCGAGTAAAAAATTAGTATATATTTCATCTTGAATTAAAATAATATTTTTTTGGTAGTTTATTAATTTCAACCTCCTATATATAATCAATACATATCAATCCAGAAGCAAACCATATAGGTAATAATTAGAGGAAAAAAATTGTTGTGTATATTTAAAGTCTACCATAAGTAGTTTAGAT
>JASMKZ010000311.1 GCA_030748955.1 Fidelibacterota bacterium
TGGCGGTATATCAATTTCAGAAGATGGAGGGTTCCTCATGTTTTACACATCAGTGGGTTTTAGGTACCAAAATCCTGAAGGTGGCATTAACGTTAAATTAGGAGTATCTCCTACTATCGTAAGTTTTGAAGGAGAATCAGGAACATTGACATGGCCACATATAGGATTGGGATATTCTTTCTAATTTCATAGTATAATTAATAATCTAAAAGCCCCACATTAGTGGGGTTTTTTGTTTGTGGGAATATTTAATGAGTAATTAAGGATGGTTGAGCGTAAACTTTTTTATGGTACGAAACTTTTTAATTATTTCTTTATTTTTTTTGTTTAATTATATACATGCTGATTGCTCAGACCTAGATTCAACAGAATGTATCCAATGGGAAGAATATTGTGAATGGAATGATGATACAGATGAGTGCCAAGATATTGGTGGAGATGATGACATTGAATTTGGCCCATATGAATTTCTTTTCATCACACAATCTGATGGAATGAGAGATGGTCCTGAATACGCTGATGCCACGCTTTACTATCCGAC
>JASMKZ010000312.1 GCA_030748955.1 Fidelibacterota bacterium
TGTTTTGAAAGTCTGTTGAGTTTTTAAGTGTGTACTCTTGGCCTTTCATTATTGGTGTGATGAACTTTATAAAATTTATAAAATTATTTATATATTTTAATAATGTTTAAAATCAAATAAAATTATTTATGTTTGATTTAACAAATAATAATTTTTTTTAATTTATTAAATATAAAATTAATTAATTTTTTATATTTCTTAATTTCTTAAATTCTGTAAGCTGCTATTAAATATTTTTAAAGTAAATTAGTAAAATATATTTAAAATATTTTTTCTTATATTTTCTCTAATTTTATATACTTTTTTAGCAAATTCTTGATAAATTTGATATTTTTTAATTCCAAATTTTTTACATCAAAGTAAATCTACCTTTACAATAAAACCTGAGCCAAAAAATATAGCGCTTATAAAATTAGGTGCACGTGGAGACCTAATTCTTGCCTCCCCTTTTTTCAAAAACCTGAAACAACATTACCCAGAAGCTTCTATTAAATTATTAACAGGAAAGGATTCATTTGATGCAGTAAAAACCAATCCCTAC
>JASMKZ010000313.1 GCA_030748955.1 Fidelibacterota bacterium
CTATGGATTCATTATCTTTCCAATAGACTGATGTAATGCCAAACCCGTCTTCATTCCGGACTGATTCAACACCCAGAAATCCCGGCATCTCTTGGGCTAATTCTACCATTTTGGCTGAAGTTGTTTCATATTCTTCCCAATTCACATTCGTATGTTGGGACGTAAAAATGACGGCATAGTAAGGCGGTTCCGGTGTTGGGGCTATACTCATTTGCTGATGATACTTAAAAACTCTGTTCTTGTTTCTGCAGATTTTCTGAATTGACCCAGCATCGAACTTGTCGAAGCAAAACTGTTTTGTTTTTCTACACCTCTCATTTGCATACACATGTGGACGCCCTCCATGACAACGGCAACCCCTAAAGGATTCAACACATCCTGAAGTGCTTCTGCTATTTGATGGGTCAACCTCTCCTGAACTTGGAGTCTCCGAGAATACATATCAATGATCCGGGGAATCTTTGACAGGCCAATCACCTTTCCATTTGGTATATATCCAACATGGACTTTCCCGAAAAAGGGAAGCAGGTGGTGTTCAC
>JASMKZ010000314.1 GCA_030748955.1 Fidelibacterota bacterium
TTATATATCGAATAAGTATAATACAAAATTAAAAGAATTTCAATTTTAAATTCAATTTTAAATATTATTTTAATTAAATTAAATAGCTAATAATTTTTCAGTAAATTCGGATGAAAGAGGATTATCTAAAAATGGTTTAATTATTTCATCTTTATTATTAGGATTATTTTCAATAAGAAATTTAATTAGATCAAAATTTTCTTCATTACATTCGATGTAATCAGAAGGTTTTTTCCCTTCTTTATCTTTAATGTTAATATCTGCTCCATTTTTAATAAGAAGTTTAGTCATATATATATTATTTTCTTTACACGATAAATGTAAAGGAGTCATTCCGTCTTTATTTTTAATATTAACATCTGCCCCATTTTTAATAAGAAGTTTAACTAATTCGAAATGACCCTCATAATATGCATAATGTAAAGGAGTTATGCCGTTGTTATTTTGAATATTAATATCTGCTCCATTTTTAATAAGAAATTTAACTATATCTAAATGACCGAATTCACATACTCCATGTAAAAGAGTTTCTCCATTAT
>JASMKZ010000315.1 GCA_030748955.1 Fidelibacterota bacterium
TGTGGTTTACAGCGCATTGACCACCAATGACGATATGATGCCTAAAGAATTTGCCCTACATCCCGCTTATCCCAACCCCTTTAATCCCAGCACAATGATATCTTTTGATGTACCAGAATTACAAAATGTATCAGTCCAGATATTTAACATTACTGGACAGTTGATTGAAACCCTGATAAATGGTAACATAGAGAGCGGCAAGCACAAAGTTCTCTGGAATGCCGGGAATCTCCCGTCAGGCATATATTTTGTTCAATTAAAATCCGGGGATAAAACTATTACTCAGAAATTGACCTTGTTGAAGTAGGGGAAGGATATGATGACAAGACTAATTCGAATAGCTGTATTTGTATTGATTTTTACAACATCAAGCCCCACATTCGTGGGTTTTTTTGTTTGTAAGGGTAGCATTAAGGGTTTTTAAGGTTGTTTTCTGATGGATATATTAGGAATTGTATTGTTATATTATTATATAAGATAACAGGATCATTAATTACAATATAGGTATTATTATGAAAAAAATACTTTTATTCAGCCT
>JASMKZ010000316.1:0-258 GCA_030748955.1 Fidelibacterota bacterium
ATACAGCAAAGTACAAAATAAGGAACTGCATTAAATATCATGATAAGTATCTTATAATTCCCTAATACTGAGTACCCTAACTGTTTGTGGGCTTCTTTACTTCCTTTCCAAATACCAAATTTGGTATGCACATTATAAATTAAATCGGTTCTCATCGTGATAGTTGATATTAATAAGAATGTAAAATTTATAATTGTACAATATTTGAGAAATTCCGTTAATGTAGTTATATCCATAGTATTGCTCCTTGATTAGATA
>JASMKZ010000316.1:268-538 GCA_030748955.1 Fidelibacterota bacterium
TTAGCGGATAAATAAAAAAGCCCTGCAAATGCAGGGCTGAAAGTTTATTTATTTGGCCTTTGATTTCTTCCACTTCCAAAAAAAATATAAACCCACACCAGATAGAACATACACGCCAACGAATATATATATTGGATTTACTTTATCTCCAAAGAGGTATGCAAGGAGAAGGCTGAGAGTAGTTCTCATTTACTTACACTGCGACTGCGAATCATAGGAGACTAGTTAGTGAAGAAATCTAGAACATTAGTAACTGTATTAGAGTCACCT
>JASMKZ010000317.1 GCA_030748955.1 Fidelibacterota bacterium
ATCAAAACAATAAATTGTATGGCAGTAACATCAATTCACTGGTGGAATTATCCGAATCCGATGGCTGCATGGTCATCTTTGAAAAAGCAATTGAAGCATTTTCCTTTTTGATTCAGCACAGGATTGATTTTTTTAAAATAAATAATTCAAAACCCCAGCTCATGTCAGATCTTCTAAATTGATTATGAAAAAAAATAAAATAAATAATTTATTTCATATTTTATTATTTTTTTTATCATTTTAGAATCCAATTTTGCTTTATCTATTCCACCTAATTCTTTGTCAGTTTCATCAAAATAAATAATAGTATCGTTATGAAATTGTTTTATATTTTCATTATTTTCTTTATTTTTAAAATTAAAATTTTTGAAACTTTTTCTATTTTTCTTCATTTCACTTATCAAATATTTAATTTTTTTATTTTCATCCCAATTTAAATAATTTTTATTTTGTTTAGAAATTGTAGATGTAGTAACAAATAATGTCACTAGTATTTTTTTTTCTTTAAATTTAGGCCATCCTGTAGTTAAAAAAGA
>JASMKZ010000318.1 GCA_030748955.1 Fidelibacterota bacterium
TACTCCGCATGCATCGGCACAACTGCTATTGTCACCATTGGGTACGCCACATTCATCAGCACAGCTACTATTATCACCACCACAAATTCCGCACTCATCATCTGTGAGGTCACCGCCCCATGTTCCTGCACAATCCTGCACACAGTCATTAGAACTATCAGCATCACAAGTTCCGCAATT
This sequence comes from Fidelibacterota bacterium, assembly GCA_030748955.1. GTDB lineage: Bacteria > Fidelibacterota > Marinisomatia > SCGC-AAA003-L08 > D37C17 > D37C17. The sequence goes on from JASMKZ010000318.1 coordinate 181, forward strand.
ATCTACCGTAGCTGATCCATTTGGCACTCCTGCACAATCTGCACACACACTATTATCACCACCACAAATGCCACACTCATCATCTGTGAGGTCACCACCCCATGTTCCTGCACAGTCCTGTACACAGTCATTAGAGCTATCATCATCACAAGTGCCACAATTATCTTCTACAGCATAACCATTTGGCACTCCTGCACAATCTGCACAGCTACTATTATCACCGCCACATACGCCACACTCATCATTTACAGAAGTACCACCCCAAGTTCCTGCACAATCCTGAACACAGTCATTAGAGCTGTCAGCATCACATGTGCCGCATTCATCTTCTAAATTATCACCATTTGGGACGCC
>JASMKZ010000319.1 GCA_030748955.1 Fidelibacterota bacterium
ATTCCGACTTGGTCTATAACGACTACTATGATGCATTCTGGCAGAAGCTATAAGCTGGATCGCAGTCACGCAAGCGAGGTAGAGCATGGTTTAGGAAAAGTAACCTGATGTCAGTTGCGATAGAGGAAAAGATAGGGATGTGACCTTTTTACAACACTAAGCCCCGGTCACCCGGGGTTTTTTGTTTGTGGGAGGATTGGTACTCTTATGACGTGTATGGATTTATATATATGCTTTACTCTCCCCCACATTTATTGATTAAAGTCCTCCCCCCCCCTATTAGCGTATAGTTTTACAGGGGTTATGGTGTAGCTACATACCTCACTTTGTAGATGTGTGGATTTAATACTCCTCATCCTCATCATGACGTGTGCGTAGATAATCTTGCATAGCATTAGGATTGTACGTTTCATCATACCCCTTGTTACGAATATCATTAGTCAATTCATTGAATATCTTTCTGTTATTCAAATCCCGATTTACGTCTAATAAGTATTCATCAGCATCAAGCATCTTAATATCAATCAATGTAGT
>JASMKZ010000031.1:0-8880 GCA_030748955.1 Fidelibacterota bacterium
CAGATGGCTACATGTCAGCTGGAACGTATCCTGTTGTTTGGGATGCCAATGATCTATCAAGTGGTGTGTATATGGTGAATATGATCTCTGGCGATTTTAGTACTATGCAGAAAGTGATGCTTATTAAATAACTCGTATTTTAACACTTAAAATAAAAAGCCCTCAGTTAATACTGGGGGCTTTTTGTTTCTACTGAGATATATGCAATGGAACTATGACGTATTTAGGACGCTTATTGGAGGAAACTCGTTTCAAATCACAAATAATTCTATGTAATTTTAATTCCCTGTAACAGCAACTAATAACTAATACATATACTAACTTCCCGACGACAGGGCGGGACTTATAAATCACTTTGGAGAGGTGTCTGAGTGGCTTAAGGTGCATGCTTGGAAAGCATGTGTAGGCGCAAGCCTACCGGGAGTTCGAATCTCCCCCTCTCCGCCATTTCATGTTTGTAACATTATTTAGGATTGATAATCATACAATACAATAGTAATAATTGTTATAGGGGAAAAAACCATGTTAGATAAACTAAATAAACTATTTTCTGGAATTACAATTATAATAACATTTTGGGGATTATTCTGGCTGTTAAATGGACTAGATAAGTTTTTTAATGGTTCTTTTCAACCAAACTTAGAACCATTTTCTACTAATTCTGTATTGATCTCTCCTGATGGTGAAAATAAAGTTATTTATGAATCTCACCCAATGGAGACCATAGGCTGGTTTGGTGTAAATCGAGATGCAAAAATGATTGGATATTTCAATCGACTTGGTTTAAATAAACAAATTGCACTCTCATGTTTGTATTTTCTTGCATCTATAGAAGTCATTATTGGCATAGCCTTCATTTATTCTTTATTTACTAAAGAAAAAAGAAATAAAATAATACGATTAACATTTAAAATCAGTATGGCTGTATTTTTTGGTTTCAGTATTTTTGATATATTATTTGGTGACAGGATGGAACTTTGGGAACATGGTACTTTTTTAATTTTAGCAACCATTCATTATGTTTACATTTTGTTTGCAGTCCCTGGAGAAGAATTTGATCAATTAAAGGGGACGACCACTTTTGTGCTGACACAGATGAGAGATAAAATACTTGGTTAGAAAGTAGATTTACTCCCCCCTAAAACTTGTACCCGGCAGAAAAATGAAATACATTTTTCCAAATCTCATTTGTATAAATATTCTCAGGTCCACGGCTCCAAATAAACTCTAAAGGTCCCAGGGGAGAAAGGAGAGTAACTCCAACTCCGGGGCAGAGTATATTTTCAGCGGATATATTAGAATAATATGATTTTGCAGTAATGAGCCAACTAAGAATTAGATGGGCAAAAATATCCTTTTTGTGCTTATATCGATATTCAAATCGAGAGAAAGATAATGTATTCCCTTGTAATTGAAATTCATTCAATCCTACAAATGTCTGGCTACCATCAGGAATGATGGTGAGTTGAAGAGGTAAATCATTTAATCCCTGATGATAATATCCCATGAAACGGTAAGTATTCCGTTTCTGAGTAAAATAGATTTCCCCTGACCCTTGGTAAAAATGATAATTATTAGCTGCTCCCCAATCTACACTGCTGTTTTTATATTTTCCTTTGAGTAAAATACCATTCCAGGGCAGCAGGATATCATCCAGAAGATCTAATTGTGCCGATAATGAAATACCAGCATTTGCATTTATATCATTTTTATCTGGATCATCGTCTTCTTCAAGGAAACTATCCTCTCTATAAAAATATTCAAATTCCGTATTCCAGTAATTTTGTAGTAAGAGCCCAAAACCAATATTGATGCCACTTGTCCGAAGAGTGTATCTTCCTTTAGATTTTCCCCTATCATACAATTTGTATGGATATTTTAAATGTGTGATTTTGATAAAGGGATAAACAGGGAAATTCAGTTTTCTACTGGGGTAAAAGATGGAAAATACATTTTTCTGGATACCAGCAAACTGAATCTGGTCTTCAATTCGAAGACCGGGGAAAAGGCTGCTATTTAGCTGCACATTTGCCACGGCAACTAAATCATGGTAATTATCCCACCTGATTCCTAAGTTGAATTTTCTCAGCTGTATTTCCTGTACATTAATAACAACATCAACTTTATTATCACTTGATGAATGAATCTCATAATAAAGGATCCTAAAATATCCGAGACTATATAATTCAGCGATACTATTGTCTAAAACTTCAGGGTTGAGTGGCATACTTTCTTCTATGCCAATAAAGGATCTGATAAATTTTTTACTGAGGGATTTATTTCCTTTTACTATTATTTGATTTACAATAGGTTTCTTTAATGGTTCAAGGCCCATGTTTTTCTGCTCACTGCTTGAAGTGATGTCTTTTAATTTTTCAAAAACATTCCAGTTGGCTGTTACTGCCTCTTCTCCTTTTTCAAATAAATACCGAATAGTGCTGATTTCATAATTAGTAAAGTTAATTTCGCTCACTTCAGGCCTGATATAATAATCAGCTTGTTTAATGCTATGTACTTTCTTCTCATAGCCATGAACACTGATGGTCTGATCAATAATATCATAGATATTATTCAGACGGGATTTATTTTGTGATGTGGCAGCAACGTCAACGGCGAGCACAATATCTGCTCCCATATCTTTTACAATATCCACAGGAAGATTATTTATAACACCCCCATCAACTAGAAGACTATCGCCCCATTCAACGGGTGCAAAAATAGTGGGGATAGACAATGAAGCCCTGAGGGCATGAGATAGAGAACCTTCTTTTATAATGACTTCCTTACCTGAAATAATATCAAATGCATTACAGCGGAATGGAATGGGCAATTTATCAAAATTATACACCTGCTCATATTCACGAGTCCATTTACTGAGATCCAAAATGATCTTCTGACCATAAATGAGGCCTGTTGGAGTTACGGGTTTTACTCCTTTTAAACCGAAGTTAAGTTGATATTTCCCTGTATCCTTCTTTCTGAAGTAGGGTAAGAATTTTCGCTTTGGTTCATCGTTTTGAACTTCATACCAGTCTGTTGCCAGTGCCATTTTTTCAATTTGTTTACCAGAGTAACCCAATGCATACATAGCTCCTACAATGGCACCAAAGCTGGTACCAGCAATATAATCAATGGGAATATTAAGAGAGTCTAGGGCTTTAAGTGTGGCAATATGGGCAAATCCCTTGGATCCACCACCAGATAAGACCAGCCCAATTTTGGGAGCATTTTCGGCGTGAGTCAGCGTAAAAAGAAAAAAAAGACAAATCCATTTCTTTTTACAGAAAAACATTAATTAATAGCCCATATCCATATCGTCGCCACCACCATAACTACCTTTACGGTTCTTTCTTTTATCTTCCTGCATTTCTCCAAAGTTATATTTCAAACTAATTGAAAAAGTCCTTCCACCTCTAGTTGAAAAAACATCTGTATATTGCAATGCATCTATATTATTGGAATCAACTACAGGCTCATAAGAAAACATTTGAAAGCCACCCTTATCAAATATATTGTCAATACTAAAAGATATACTGGCACGATCATCAAATAAGGATTTAGAAATACCGGTATTTGCCCATAATGTTCCTTTGTCTCCAAATAATGTACCTCCAGGCACCTTTATTTTCATATAATAAAAGCCAAATTCATAGCTGAATAATTTAATGTATTCTTCAGGAAGATTAATTCGCATATACATATTCATTCTTTCATTTTTTCCATTTAACTGAAAATCATTTGAACTATCATTCAGTTCATTAACATTATAACCGCCTCCAAGAGTCTGGCCCATTATCATCATAAACAATTCTAATCCTATATCTGTAGCTACATCAGCATTTTTAAATGTAATAATATTTGTTGGAATATCATCATTTTCTCCATCAAAATCATACCATTCAATAGAATTTGTCACATCTCTATAATACAAATTAGTATAAAAGAAACCCATTGGTATTGGGCCTTTATAGGATATTTCATATTGAGTTGAAAATTCAGGTTTCAAAAATACGTTCCCTAAAAAAATAAAACTATCATTATACACATTCCTTGGGAATGGTCTGAGTTGTCCCCAAGATCCATGGCTTCCACCACCTGGGCGCTCTATTCTTCTGCTAATGCCTAATTGAATACTCCTTTTATCTGTTATATTATATGTAAAATGTAAATCTGGGAAATTATTTATTTCATTAATATTTACTGTAGAATCATTAATTTCATTTAAATATTGAGCATAGCTACTTATATCACTTGTACTATCATATGATTTTTTTAAGAATTCTATTTTCTTATCTACATATTCTATTCTATAACTAGGCTTTATACTAAATTTCTCATTCAGTTCTAACTGATACTCGATAAAGAATCCATGAATATTTCTTATCATATTAAAATCATTTATCCCCTTCAAACCAGTCAGTTCAAAATCCATATTTTCTTTAGAATGAAAGAAACGTCCATCGTATCCAATTTCCAACTTACTTTGATCATTAATAGGCGTTTTAAAATTAAGATCTAATTCATAATTATCTTCATTCTCTTTAATATTTGTAATCAAATTGTCCTGTTTTTCAAATTCGTTATCTGATCCGTAATGATTTGAAAAACTACAATATACTTCTTTATCTGGGTTTTCATAAGACTTAATTAATTCAAAAAAACTTTCTATATGGTAATTACCATTTTTATCCCCTTCTTCAGAAAGTTTTAAAGTATTTTCATCATTAAGTCCATCTTGAAAATAATTTTGGCTAATTAATTTTGATTTTTTATTTATTTTATATGATAACTCTCCATTAATATTTAATTGATCATTTATTAAATAATCGGAACCAATTTTGAATGAAGTAGAATTTCCACTTCCATCCCTTTCAGAGTCATATTTGTATCCATCTATATCATAATAGACAGAATCTACAATTTGGTTATACACTTCCCTATTACCAATTCTTACTCTTGCTCTATTATTTATTGATAATGAAGAATATAAATTATACTTTTCAGTTTTATAATTTGAATAAAATGTAGTTCCATTCATATCATCTACAGATTTAAAATCATTATGTTTTACATTTAACTTTATACTTCCATTAAACCCCTCATATTTACCTTTTTTTAATTCAATATTAATAATGCCAGCCATACCTTCAGGGTCATATTTAGCAGAAGGTGAAGTAATAATTTCTACTTTATCTATAAGGGAAGCAGGGATATTATCAACATCACCTCCTTCCCTATTTGGTCGCCCATTTATTAAAATTTTCACATTAGGGTTTCCTCTAAGGGACACCTCCCCTTCTGAATCAACAGTTACCATTGGTACTTTATTTAATACATCTTCAGCCGTACCACTACTGGCAACAATATCATCTGATGAATTATAAATCATTTTATCTGCTTCAAATTCAAAGATAGGCTTTTCATCAATCACTTTTACCGCTTCCAGTTCAAGAGATGTGGGCTGCAGTTTAATTGTACCCAGGTCTTTTACCCGTACGCCTCGAAATGATACTTTAATATCAGAAAATATTACAGGAGTAAAACCCATAAATTCTAATTTTACATTATATTCTCCAGGTCTAATTCCTTCAATTTTAAACTTACCATTAGTATCTGTAATATCTCCAGTTATAATAGATCCCTCTGATTCAATAACAGAAATTGATACATATTCCATTGGTTTATTTGTTATTGAATCTAATACAGTTCCATAAATAGTACAACCAGCGGGCTTCCCTCTATCATGTTTATGATCACCATCTCCATGAGCAAATAAAATTGAAATTATGGTGATAATATTTATACCTATTATTCTTGTGGAATTCATTTTTCCCTTTATCTAATTTTATTGTAATAGTTAGTTGACTTAATTTAGGCAGTTTTTAGACGTGAAATTTATAACTATTCATAAATGCAAAGACCAATAAAATGATCTTTTTCATACTTTTTTCAACAGTCTTATTATCAGTGTATTCCTATGTAGGTTGGAGATTCATTTGGACGTTTCAAATTCCATCACTGTATAAATCCTTAATCTTGATAATACTTCTGCTATTTTACTGCCTGACAATTATCACTTTCATTTTCTATTTTATTAAAGTAGAAAATAACATTACACAAATAATTGCATGGCTAGGATATACTGGACTTGGTATAGTGAGTCTTCTGTTTTTTATTCAACTTGGTGCAGATTTGCTTTTGCTGGCACAGTCACTTCTTTTGAAAGGTCATAGCTTTGATCCTCACCGAAGAGCATTTCTTGACTTATCTGCCAAAACAATAGTGGGCGGCATTGCGGGGGTTGGTTCAATCTGGGGCATGTATCAGGCTCTGAAAGAGCCGGTAATAAAAAGAGTTGAAATTAAGATTAAGGGGCTGCCAGAGAGTTTGAAAGGCTTTCGTATGGCGCAGATAACGGATCTGCATGTTGGCAGTATGATTACTGGCAAATTTGTAGAAAGGGTTACAAAAAAAATTCAAAAATTGAATGCGGATATGCTATTTTTTACTGGGGACGCTGCAGATGGGTCGGTTCAATCTTACGGTAAGCATCTAAATTCGCTGACAGAAATACACCCCAAGTATGGAAAATATTTTGTTACGGGAAATCATGAGTATTATTCAGATATGAATGGCTGGCTACAGTTAATTGAAGGTTTGGGATTTAAAATATTGGTAAATGAAAGTCAGAATATAATAGTCAATGATGCTACCATTATGATCACGGGCATTCCTGACCGCAGTGGCAGGCATTTTTCCTCATTTCATAAAACCGACATGGAAAAGGCTGTGGGGGGGATGAATTCCAGTGATCTAAAAATATTATTGGCACACCAACCAGGAGATGTTGAATATGCAACAAAATATGAATTTGATCTTCAACTTTCCGGGCACACCCATGGAGGTCAATATTTCCCTTTTAGCTTGCTTGTGCAAATGGCACACCCTTTTCTTAAAGGATTACACAAACGGGAAAATACCTGGGTTTACATCAACCAGGGAACAGGGTACTGGGGACCGCCTCTCCGCATTGGTACTGAACCAGAGATAACGGAGATTGTATTGGTTTAATATATAAGTTTCCCTAGAGCATTTTTTGATAATTCTATTTTACCAAAGTAAATGATTCTGCTTTAAATCGCCCATCAATAATTTCCCCCTTAACTTCCGCTTGGCGGATGGCTCTGCAGAATCCATCATCTGCATGGGCATCACCATGATCATGAATAGTGGTTCCATCTACAAAGTAAGAATTCCCATCAATTTTAACGGCTAAGTCGCAGCCAGATTTTTCGGTCATCCTAAATTGGCATTGACCACAGCCTGCTTCTACTACTCGATTAATAGATATATTATTTCCTTTTGGTGAATCTGTTTCTGTTGGGAGGTCTGGTATGGTTGCCATTTTTATATCTGGAATCTCAGGCATTTTCATTGAGGGCATTCCCGGCATAACTCCTTTTGCAGGCTCAATGGGCTCATTCGGCTCTTTAGGTTCCACCAGCTCTTCCGATGCAGTCTTATCTGTAGCATCAACTGATTTGACCGCACAACCAGTGAACAAAAACAAACCTGAAATAACCAAAATTGTAAATTTCATCTTATTTTTCCTTATTTTAATTTGATACATTAATTTACGGAGTTACAAAAGAAAGCAGATAGGCTTTTATCATGGCCCAATACTATTGCTTCTTGTTACAAAATGAAATAACATTTAACTATAGTATTACTTTCTAATGGACATATTTTCTATGTTAGATTAATTTAATAAAAAATATGAAAAATAAAGTAAATATACTGATCATTGGAATTGTGTATCTGACTACATTGTTCGCTGACGTCCGATATTTAGATGAGGTTTTTGATTCTGTTGTAAAAACAGAAGATGTAGTCTACGGTAATGCCCCTGACCTTCCTTTCTGGTTTTGGACTGAATCTAATACTGTAGATATTGATCTGGATATGGATGTTTATGAACCTGTGGGGGACACCCTCACTAATAGGCCAGTAATTATTTTTGCACATACAGGTTCTTTTTTCTCAGGACACAATGAAACAGATGATATGGTAAATCTTTCCATATCCGCAGCCAAAAGAGGTTATGTGGCCATTAGTATTAATTATCGTTTAGGTCTTAATATCATAAGCACATATAGTGGAGAAAGGGCGGTTTATAGGGCCGTTCAGGATGGTGGTGCTGCAATCCGTTATCTGCGAGAATTCCCAGAAGAGTTTGGTATTAATCCCGATCAAATTTTCATGTGGGGCTCCAGCGCGGGTGCATTAATAGCCCTTCACTTGAGCTATTTAGATGACGAAGATAGACCAGTTGCAACTTATGGAGGTGGGGGGGATCCTGATCTAGGCTGTCCTATCTGTGAAGGAAATGACTATGTTCATGATCCAAAACCTAATGCAATTGTTAGTTGCTGGGGAGCTATTGGCCTCTTGGATTGGATTGATGCTGATGATACCGTCCCAGCAATTATGTTTCATGGTACAGCTGATCTTGTTGTTCCCTTTAACTCAGGATTACCATTTACACTAAATATTGCCCTGCCAATTGTATATGGATCCAATCTCATCCATGATCGTTTGAATGAAGTTGGAATTGAAAATGAATTATATTTTGAAGATGGGGAACCCCATGAATACTGGGGCACACTTAATGGCAATTGGTTTGGCGGTCCCAATGAATATTTTTACCAGATACAAACCGATGCATATGCATTTCTTTACAATTATTTAGATTGTGCCCAACAAGATCCTTTATCTTTATGCTTAGTTGCTGAAGGCGGGCTAAACGAAGTATTACTGCAATGGACGCCTAATGAATATGCAGAATCTTATAATATATTTAGAGATGATGAGTTCGTTGGC
>JASMKZ010000031.1:8977-17609 GCA_030748955.1 Fidelibacterota bacterium
ATGATGGTACATTTGGGGATGAGACAGGCTGGGGTCTTGCTTACGATACTGAATATTGCTACACCGTAACCGTTGTTGAAGCCGGTGGCAATGAAGGTACAAGTTCTGATGAAATATGTGCTACAACCCTTCCACAGCTACAGGTTTTTTTAGACTTGGATGTTAGTCTTGCAAATACAGATGTTGCAGCGGTTGCCTCACCATTTGGTGATCTGACGGGTGATGGAAATATAGATGCGGTGATTATGGTTAAAATGGTAAACTTTTTTGACGTAAATGGCTATCAGTTCAACTTTAGTCTAGATCCAGAAATTGTAGATGTAGTAGTTCCATTTGATGGTACTAATATTCAGTTTTCTGGTTGTATTGCACAAGCTATGGAGGTAGGAATGGATGAAGCTTCTGCAGTTGCATATTGTGAAAGTATTGGCTATAGTAGTGGTCTGCAAGCCTTAATAAGTTCTCCTGGAAGCAGTGGTATGATTATGGGTTTTGATATAAATGGTGTAAGTTCTATTCCTGCTGGTTATCCTGGTGATGGAGGTAATGAAGGAAACTTATTAGCGGTACTTGCACTAGATCCGCAATATAGCGGTACAGGCAGTGATGTGACGGTTTCCATATCTGACTTTGTTGTATCTGGCATAAATCCATTTACGGGCGGTTCTGTTACTTTAAATGCCTGTGATGCAGATCTTGATCCATTTAATGGTTGTTTTGATGTAGATACATTCTCAACGCCCGAAGCTGACTGTGCTGGTATTCCCGGTGGTTCTGCAGTTGTAGATGAATGCGGAGAATGTGGAGGTGACGGATCGTCTTGCATTGGTAATGAGTGTCTGTTAGATGATGGTGAAGTTGGTTTTTTTGATTGTGAGCTTTGTTGTTGGGATATAGGGCTTCTTTCCTGGCTAGGTGATGGCTTTTGTGATGAAATGGGTGGATGCTGGTTTGAAGGTCCTCAGTATAACTGCCCTGAACTTGGGTATGATTGTGGTGATTGTAATGATGAATGGGATGGAAATAATTCATCTGGTTTGTGTACTGAATTACCATGTTCACCTCAATATGATACTAATGGTGATGGCATTGTTAATATACTAGATGTAATTCAAGTTGTGAATTTAATATTAGGAATCGGCGACTTAGGCTGTAGTATTGATTATGATAATGATGGAACAGTAAATATTCTTGATCTAGTGGTAATGATCAATATTATTTTAGAAGGGGAGTAGGAAAATAAGATTCAGTTAGAAGGGATCACTTTTACAATATATTCTTTCCTAGCTAATATTCTCCAAATGTTTGTCGCAGAGTATCTGAAATTTCACCAAGTGTAGTATGGTTTTTTACAGAATTGATAATTTTAGGGATAAGATTTCCATTATTTTCAGCTGCTTCTTTAAGTGCTATTAATCCAGAATTTACTTTATCATTCTCCCGATTCTGCTTGATATTATTTAACCGTTCTAATTGTTTCTGAATAGCTGTTTTATCAATTTCCTGAATCTCTGGAATCGCAGTTTCCTTGGCTTTAAATTTATTCACGCCCACCAATATTTTTTCTCCACTATCAATGGCTTTCTGATAATCAAAAGAACTTTTAGAAATTTCATTCTGCTGAAATTCCTGCTCAATGGCAGATACTGCTCCACCCAGCTCATCTATTTTATCAATGAGTTCTAGTGCTTCTTTCTCAAGAATATCAGTTAATTCTTCTACATAATGGCTGCCAGCCAATGGATCTGCTACATCCGGAATTCCCGATTCAAAAGCGATGACTTGTTGCGTGCGCAGTGCCAGTTGGGCTGATTGTTCCGTTGGTAGAGATAATGCTTCATCCTTTGCATTAGTATGCAATGATTGGGTGCCACCTAATACAGCAGCAGTTGCTTGAAGGGTTGTGCGCACCACATTATTATCAATTTGCTGAGCCTGTAGGGTAGACCCTGCTGTCTGTGTATGAAAGCGGCACATCATGGCTTTTTGCTCTGTTGCCCCAAAACGATTTTTCATAATGTTTGCCCACATACGTCGGGCTGCCCGAAACTTTGCAATTTCCTCAAAGAATTGATTATGGCAGTTAAAAAAGAAACTGATACGCTTCCCAAATGTGTTTACATCTAGCCCTTTATCAATTGCGGATTGAACATAAGCAATTCCGTTTGCTAGAGTAAATGCAACTTCCTGAACGGCTGAGGATCCTGCTTCTCGAATATGGTAGCCAGATATCGAGATGGTATTCCAGCGGGGCATTTCTGCTGAGCAGAATTCGAAGAGGTCGGTGATAATACGCATGCTGGGTTTTGGGGGATAAATATAGGTTCCCCGAGCAATATATTCTTTTAATATGTCATTTTGAATGGTGCCATTTAGACTTGCTCTATTAACGCCCTGTTTTTCTGCTGCCACTACCAGAAATGCCAACAGAATAGCTGCTGTAGAATTAATAGTCATAGACACTGAAACTTTATTTAATTGAATGTCTTTTAAGAGAATTTCCATGTCCGCCAACGTACATATGGGAACGCCAACCTTACCAACTTCACCATCAGCTAAAGCATGATTGGAATCATATCCAGTTTGCGTAGGGAGGTCGAAAGCCACCGATAAACCCATTGCACCCCGATCTATGAGATAGCGATAGCGTTTATTGCTTTCTTCAGCAGAAGTGAAGCCTGCATATTGGCGCATAGTCCAGAGTTTGTTCCTGTACATACTAGAGTAAATACCACTTGTATAAGGAAATTCGCCGGGGCTTGGACCATCCCCATAAAAAGTTTTGAGCGGTATATTGGAGTTAGTTTTTTTCATTTATTATTTTATTGATTGTTAGGTCATAGCTTATCATTTATAATCATTAGATTAGTTATTGTTAATCAAGGGAATTTGACTTCAGATGATTGCTGAAAGTAGAATGACATAGTAACTAATTCAAATTACGCTCCTTCTTTATCTGTTGATAGGCATCATTCACAGATTTAAATTTTTCTTCTGCCATTTTTCGGAATTCATCCCCCAGATGGTGAACTTTGTCTGGATGAAACTTGCTTGCCATTTTTCGAAAGGCTTTTTTTACTTCGGAATCGGTGGCATCAGGATCAATTTCAAGAATTTTGTAGGCTGCTGTAGTGTTTTTGTAAAACATAGCTTGTATGGATTCAAAATCACCAACAGATATTCCCAAATAATTTGCAATAGTGTGAATAACTTTTACCTCCAGGGGATGAACATGTCCATCTGCCTTGGAGAGTCCGAATAAAATATGGATCATCTGAAGTCGAGCAGGATGATCCATATTTGCTTTTATTTGTAGACAAACATCTTTTAAGGGAAAGTCTTGTTTTAGGATTTCCTGAAAAAGACGGATGCGGTCTTGAGCATACCTTCTGCCGAACTGTTGAATAAAAAATGTTTTTACAAATTCAAGTTCAGACTTTTTCAGTTCATTATCCGCTTTCATTACCGCCGCAAATAAAATCAAGAGGGCTGACCCAAAGTCCCCGCCTTTTGTAGGAGCACCTCCGGAGAAACCCTGGTAATTGCTGTGAAATCCTGAATTGTTTTCAGACATGGATCCCAGAGCATAGCCCATAATTCCGCCAATGGGGCCAAACATGGCCCAACCCATACCACCCCAAAGCCATTTTGCCCAACCTGCCATTAGTTATTTATATCCATAATGAGTTCTCCTTTTTCAACTTTATCACCAGATTTTATATGAATATTATTAACAATGCCGGCAATAGGCGAATCAATTTCATTCTCCATTTTCATGGCTTCTAATATTAATAGTTTTTGACCAATATCCACATTATCACCTGGCCTGACAAATAATTGGCTCACCAATCCGGGAATCTGTGCATGTATTTCCCCTGCATGACTACTTGTATTGCTCTGCATCCCAAATTTTCCCAATAAAATATCCATTTCATCCTGAACCTGAACTAAATGGGTATAATGATCAACGGTAATTTCATACTTTTCTGGTTGTTTATTTATAGTGAGATGGTGGGATTTACCATCTAATATGAGGGAGTAAGAATCAACACCCAGTTGCACTAAATCAATTTGCATTTCTTTTTCTGGTTTAATTGAAAGTAGATTTAAAGAATAAGAAAATTCCATTTCTACTGATTGGCCATCAATAATGGTATTGAATTTCATTGCAGTTCGTCCAATCTTCCAGAAACAGTCCAATTATTTGATTTATTTTGGCCCTTTCTGGTAATAATTGTTTGCTGAGATTTGTGGTATGCGTGAACTGCTCCAATACGGGCAGCCCAATTATGTTCTTTTTTATGATTATTAGCTGCTTCCGATAGTTCATTTTTCATGGCATCTAAGGTGTGAGTAGAATAATTTCCTTGTTGAAAAGAATTATGTTGGAGAACCATAAGGGAAAAAGGGATACTGGTTTCTATTCCGGAAATTTGGAATTCTTTCAATGCTCGAATCATTCGTCGAAGAGCCGTTTTTCTATCCTTCCCCCAGGTAATAAGTTTTCCCAGAAGCGGATCGTAATAGACAGTAATTTCCTGTCCAACCCGGACACCTTCATCCATTCTTACGCCTAACCCATGAGGGAACATAATCTCAGTAATGATTCCGGTAGAGGGAGCAAAATTATTAAATCCATCTTCAGCATAAATCCGGCATTCTATGGCATATCCCGAAGAGATTATGTCTTCTTGAGTAAAAGATAATTTCTCTCTGGCAGCAACACGAATTTGTTCTTTTACTAGATCAATTCCATTAACCATTTCCGTAATTGGGTGTTCCACCTGGAGACGAGTGTTCATTTCAAGAAAATAGAAATTCTTATGTTTATCTACGAGGAATTCAACGGTGCCTGCCCCAGAATAATCACAGGATTTTGTAATATGAATGGCGATTTTTGACAGTTCTAATCTCAATTTATCATCAATAAATGGAGAAGGTGTTTCTTCAATAATCTTCTGGTATCGACGCTGAATAGAACATTCACGTTCACCCAGACTGACAACATTTCCATGATTGTCAGCAAATACCTGAATTTCAATATGGTGAGGTTCTTCCAAATATTTTTCTAAATAAATACGATCATCAGCAAAGGCTTTTTTTGCCTCCGATTTTGCCTGACCAATTACATTTTTCAAGTCATTTTCAGAGTGTATGATTCGCATTCCTTTGCCACCACCCCCGCCAGCTGCTTTAATAAGAATAGGATACCCTATTTCTCTGGCAGTTTCTTTGGCATTATTAATTGATGTTAATGGTTCCGTAGTGCCGGGCACAACCGGTGATCCTATTTTAAGGGCTAATTTCCGAGCAGCCATTTTATCACCCATTGTGGTTATAGCTTTGGTAGGTGGGCCAATCCAAACGGCACCTGTTTTCTGCACAGCATCTGCAAAATCACAGTTTTCAGAAAGAAAGCCATATCCCGGATGAACAGCATCTGCATTGCACTTTTGAATAACATCCAAAATTTTTATAACATTCAAATAAGATTTAGATGAAGTTCCAGGGCCTATACAATATGCTTCATCAGCCAATAAAACATGAGGGGATGTGCGGTCTGGTTTTGAATAAATGGCAACGGTTTGCATTCCCATTTCCTTGCAGGTGCGGATGACCCGTACTGCAATTTCACCCCGATTGGCTATTAAAATTTTCTTAAACACAAGGCCGAAAATTACTGAAATAACCTATTCAATCTTTAGTAAAATGAAGATAATCTAAATAATGGAATTATGGGCAATAACTAATTGAAGCCCGGTTTTTTTATAATACCATTTTATTAACGTTAATAATCCAAATTAAATTTAGTATCATGATATTTAGCCCTTGCTTTTAAATAATGAACCGAATTTCATATTTATTTCTTCTGATTTTCTTCATAAACGCTCTCTTCTCTAAAAATGAAGAAGTTGGCATTGTAGATGAAATAGAGGGAGAAATAACCATTAAGCCTGCAACAACAGATATTATCCCTAGTTCTGTCATAATAGGGCGGTCGCTATACAGTGGAGATATAATTCATTCAGGTGAGAATGGAAGAATGCAAATCAGTCTGGCCGGAAGTAATAATAAAATTACATTATTTGGCTTATCTAAATTGAAAATCAATAAAGAGGGAAGTTCTTTTCAATTAGAATTGAATTATGGAGATTTATTCGCTCAATTCTCAAATGACCACATCAACAGTTTTACCATTATTACTCAATCATCTAAAATAATTCAAAATGAAGGGGAATTATGGATAACTCGGAATTTTACAAATGATGACCATGTATTTGCTATACTGGGGGACGCCCAAATTTCAAATTCAGGTACGTCTACAGAATTGAAAATTGAAATGGGAAATATGGTAATTTCAGATTTGGAAGGATTTGGGAATAAAATGGAAATTACTGAGAAGATGTTACCTCCAGAAATTTTCAATCAATATAACCATAACCTAAATATAAAAGAGGAAGACGCAGCTTTTACGGTGATGAATTATTTTTCCGATGACTCGTCATTTACTCGAACATCATTCAACGAAGAGGAAAAAAGAGATCCCTTTAAATTTTCGTTGGAGGTTGGTACAGTTAGTATCGCCGGAGAACACTATACTAAAGCCTCTATTCTGCCATTATATTTTGGTAAGCGATTTCATTTTGGATATAATATATCCGGATTTTTAGGAGTTTCAGATACTGCTGCAAACCTCAATACATTTTCCACCTTATCGCAATTATTGGCGCCAATGACATTTCAATACCAATCGAGCAATAAGTCTTATAAGTTAAAGTTAGGGCAAATTAATAATCTCACTTTTGGTCATGGAATGCTGATAAAACGCTATACAAATACTATTAATTATCCTGTTCAACAAGACGGGGGTATGGTTCTAAATTTTAAGTCGGATGCTGGGAATTATACCTATGAATTATTTACCTCCAGTATTGGTGAATTGGTAAATGGTGGCGGTCTTGTGGGGGTGTATGGTTCAGGCGCTAAATTGCCCTATCGATTGGGGGTGGGTTTTGTTTCTGATCTAAATCAATTCTCATCAGTCTCGGACAGTATATGGAATGGAATTACTCCGCATAAAAGATCAATAAGCGGATATCAATTAGATATTACTTATGAACTAAAAAGTGACCTGAGAAATGATATCTATCTGTTTGGAGAATTTGCCACATTAAATTATGCAGATGATATTAGATATATAAGATCTGGAGAGGATACGAAAGAACATGGCTTTGAACGGCAAAGTTCATTCGGGATAATGGCTCCGGGAATTTGGTGGAAAATAGGGAATCACCGAGATATAAAAATTGCATTTAATTTTGTTTCATCTTTATATATGTCCCCATTTTTCAGTGAAACGTATAATTTAGAACGCATGCATTATATATCTGCCAGCGTTCTGGACAGTCTGGAAAAGAATGAACCCTATAGTGAGGATGAAAAGTGGCTGACAATGATAACGAAAAACCATATAGATTCAGCTTCTACGGGTTACTATCTTCCTAAAGATATATATGCACTTCTAGATCCAACAAAAAATGTGCACAATAAAATAGGGGTTTCAATGGAATATAGTTATCAATATCGAAATTTATACAATTATTCATTTGATATATCCATTTTAAAAGAAATTGAATCTGCTGGTACTCCTACCACTTATTATACTTTTGGGATGGATATCTTTATTCAGGAAGGAGTAATTCAGGGTATTTCTGAATGTGGTTTGTATTTTAATCAATACTTTACTTCGGAATTATTTAATACTTCCAATTACAGCGAAAATATGGTTCTGGGTGGAAAATTAGGTATCAAACTCAGACATAATGTATCGCTCCGAATATATCGCCATGATGTATTTTATGACCGTAATTTAGACAATAAAGTAACCCTTAACAGCACTATGGGAATTGGAATGGTAGCAAACTTTTAATGAATATGGGATTCAAATCATTTGCGTCAATTTTAGCCGGCATGAGTATCATCGGATTTTCTGTTGGCTTTCTCCTTGGATATTATGTTTCAGGGGAATTGCAAACATCATTATGGATGTATTTATCTGCCCCTAGTTTGGGGTTAGGTAGTGGCTTGGTTATTTATGGCACACTTTATGGGAAGCACGTAAATTAATCTAATGGCAGACGATAAAATAGATAACGAACAAGAATTAGAAGAAGCTAAACCGCTCTCTTTTTTTGATGAGAAAATGAAGGGACTTTTAGATGAATTAGATGAGCGTCTTGAACAGATTGGCGGTGATTTTGGCCCCGTCCTTATGGAAGAATTACAGAATCGTCTGGAAAATATTGTAAGAAATTTTAATGAGGAAGTAAACACATTGTTCACAGAATCATTTAAAAAATGGAAAGTTACAGATACCCAGTTACGGGAATTTGTCAAAAGTGATATAAAGCTACCCAAAGAGAAAGTAACTCCAAATAAGAAAAAGGATATATCTACACCCGATTTTATTAAGGATGTGGAATTTGGACCCGTAAGACCAAAATAAGTTTCTTTTAATAATTTCAAAATACCCTAAATTCTCGCCCCTGTAATAAGGGCCCTTAGCTCAGTTGGTTAGAGCAGTGGACTCATAATCCATTGGTCCGGGGTTCAAGTCCCTGAGGGCCCACAC
>JASMKZ010000320.1 GCA_030748955.1 Fidelibacterota bacterium
ACATTAAACTAATAGAATCTTTAGGTGCTGATAATATTTATGACTATACCAAAAAAGACTTCACAAAAGAGAATGATAAATATGACTTTATATTTGATACAGTGGGTAAAAGTACTTTTGGAAAGTGCTTAACATTATTAAAAGAAAAAGGAATTTATATATCTACAGAATTAGGGTCTTATTCTCAAAATATTTTCTATCCCTTATTGACTTCAGTGTTAAGTAGAAAAGTTATATTTCCCACTCCATACAGTACAGAGA
Organism: Fidelibacterota bacterium; assembly: GCA_030748955.1. GTDB lineage: Bacteria > Fidelibacterota > Marinisomatia > SCGC-AAA003-L08 > D37C17 > D37C17. The sequence continues at coordinate 262 of JASMKZ010000320.1, forward strand.
AAACGATACCTTATATTTGCAATCTTTTGGAGAAAGGAAAATTCAATCCTGTGATAGACCGAAAATATGTATTAGAAGATATCTCTAAAGCTTACGAATATGTAATTAAAGGACAAAAAACAGGAAATGTTTTGATTAAAATATGATAAAGGATTAGAAACAAGCACACTAAACAATACGATTATTTCCTCGAAGCCCCACATTCGTGGGGTTTTTTGTTTGTAAAGATGATGGGAAAAGATTCATAAACATTATTAGATAAATTATATA
>JASMKZ010000321.1:0-276 GCA_030748955.1 Fidelibacterota bacterium
GTGTGGCCGGAACGCTGCGTTTGGATTTAGCTCAATATCGTGAGCTTGAAGCATTTGCAAAATTTGGATCCGATCTGGATAAAGAAACCCAAGCCCAGCTTACACGAGGTGAGCGAATGGTAGAGATTCTAAAACAAAACCAGTATGTTCCCATGGATATCGAAAAACAAATTGCCATTCTTTATGCCGGAACAAAAGGCTATTTGGATGAAATACCCGCAAATAAAGTAGATGACTTTGAAAAAGGATTGTTTGATTATTTAGATGCAAATAATT
>JASMKZ010000321.1:286-531 GCA_030748955.1 Fidelibacterota bacterium
ACGTTGGAGCAAAACTGGATGAAGCATTAAATGCATTCAAGGGAGGCTTTACTGCCTAAAAATGGCTAATCTGAAAGACATCCGCGATCGGATTAAATCCGTAACAAGCATTCAAAAGGTAACCAAAGCCATGAAAATGGTTGCGGCTGCTAAAATGCGCAGGGCGCAAGAACACATGGAAGAAGCAAGACCTTATGCCAATCGTCTTTCCACTGTGATTAATCATCTGCTTCCAGATGTGGATC
>JASMKZ010000322.1 GCA_030748955.1 Fidelibacterota bacterium
TTGGGCCAGTAACCATAGTGGAGGTCTTCTGAGCCCATAAAAAACCGGCCAATTACTAGACCAATATCAAGCCCTATCTTTTGGGATGATGCACTATTTTTCAAAATAATATTTTAAGAACCATATTTATTGGATAAGATGATTTTTTCCTCTGTGGAAGTGTGAAGAGTAGGGAACAACGCTTAAATATATACAAATATTCATTGGTTAGTTTTTCTATTTGGGTAAATATTTTTAATATAATAATATCGGATTAGATCAATTTATTAATAATAGTATAATCTTAATTTATACGTCAAATCAACATCAATAAATGATTCAATTAATAAGTTGCAATTGGATTGCATCTTTATAAACTTTGTTGATTCCTTAATAATTTGATAAAAAATAATTTTCAATAATATAAAGCGTATGATTTCAAGTAAATTGTTCAAAATTAACGAATGGCATTCAGGGCATCTTTTGTTTGATCCAGTCCGGATCCACGATTCTTCTATCCTATGAGAAAAAAAATACAACTTATTTTAATTG
>JASMKZ010000323.1 GCA_030748955.1 Fidelibacterota bacterium
GTGTTGATAATTATGTTGTATTTTCTTTAACAAATTTTAATTGGAAAGGAAATAAGGCGGTTATAGGATTAGGTATTTTTGGAAATGTATTTATAATTAGTGAATTTTCTAACAAATTTGATATTAATGAATTTGGAAAGAAATCTGAAAAAAAATCTGAACAATAATTGTTTCAAAATCTAAAAAATGCATCATCAAAAGTTCCCGAAATGGAAGCCTATAAATGTGATGATCCTAAATGTACAAAAGTGCACTATAGACCTATAACAACACCTAACCTAATAGAAGGTAAAAGCAATTTTAGAAGAGTGGGAGAAAGTTAAGTAATTCACTATTTTATGTTTAAACAAATTACAATCTACTTAATGAGTTTATTTTATATTTTAGGTGGTATAAAACATTTTACAAATGTAGGATGGTATATGAAAATAATGCCTCCTTATATGCCTTATCATAAAGAACTTGTATATCTTAGTGGTTCTTTTGAAATCATACTAGGGATAATGCTCCTTTTTGAACAAACAAGATT
>JASMKZ010000324.1 GCA_030748955.1 Fidelibacterota bacterium
GTGGTTTTTTGTTGAATATGTATACCCTGTGAGGATAAATCCACCATCATCAGTTTGTTGAACGAAGCGACCTTCAGAATCATCATCAAACAAGCCATAATCAATTCCACCGAAGTTTCGTTGCCATTCTACCTGTCCATCAGAATCAGTTTTAAATAAAAATATTTCCATTGGAGAATAGAAGCCCATATTTGCAGTACCAATAATTACATATCCGCCATCAGTAGTTTGTTGAACCCAGCGGCCTTCACCTCCTACAGCCTCACCTACTATATTAATCCATTCTTCAATACCTTGAGAATTAGTTTTTATTAACAAAGCGCCATAATTTGTTTTTCCAGTAATAATATAGCCATTATCGGTTGTTTGTTGAACAGAACGACCTATATCGCCACCATTAGCACCAAAGGTTTTAACAAAGGTATAAATTGGTTCCTCATTCTTGGCATCTTCACAACTCCAAAAAATCAATCCAACAAATAGCATTAGTGCAATAGTTTTCCTACACATATATAAATCTACCCATCC
>JASMKZ010000325.1 GCA_030748955.1 Fidelibacterota bacterium
AATTTCAATTTCATCACCAAAATTATCTTGCATTCGTTTGGCAATATCCACTGATAAATGCACACAAGTGCGTTTATGATTCATAAATGACACATTACAGTCTTTAATGAGCAAGGAAAACGGAATCGTTTCCAAATCTTCTGGAGTTAATACCGAGTTTTCGATTGCCCACACCCACGCATCAAGTGTTTTCTGTTTTATGGTTTCATCTTTAATCCAGTTTATTTCTGGCCATATTTTTAGTACTTGTTCTTTCATTTCATTTTCTCCTTTTTTACCCGCGAATGTCGCGAATTCATTTTGAAATTTCGGATTCTAATTTTCTAACCAACTTATTGTATTGTCCCTTACTTAGATATATTCGATGATAGGGATTCTCCAAAGTTTGCTTAAGGTCTTTTTTTATGATCAAACTGCCATTCTACAATTTGTTGAGTTTCTAAGTTCACATCCACAACATATCTTATATCTTTAGTCTCTTTTTGCATTATATCTTCTCTTTAGCGAAATTAGTGTAATTCGCGGTT
>JASMKZ010000326.1 GCA_030748955.1 Fidelibacterota bacterium
GTTTCTCTAATGCCCAGCTCCAAACTATGAAGTTGGTTATAATTAACAGCAAAACTTCATCTTTATATCTAATCCTCACATATGAATGTAAGGATTTTTCAAATCAAATGTGGGAGAAACAAAAAACCCCACGAATGTGGGGCTTGATTAATTTTGATGGTATACTACTATCTCTTCAAGATTAGACTGAAATTCATTATAAGTCAACTTCACTAAAATATTATCTTCATTATACTCATACTTTATATCAATTCTCCTTCCAGTATATTCATCTGCGTCATAGAATGAATCTTTATCTATAATATCTGCTGTATGTGAATTGATTCTAAAATCATAAACTATGTGTAATCCTTCCCCCCAGATATTGCCATCAGAATCATAATGAATTTCTTCAAACTTCTTTCCATCAAAATATCTATGTAAGACTTTGAATATCTTATTTGAATCATCTGATTTAGAAATAAATTCTTCTACAATATTACGACTTTTGTCATACTCAAATATGTTAGCTCTAATAAAACTTTTTT
>JASMKZ010000327.1 GCA_030748955.1 Fidelibacterota bacterium
TGTAATAATTACTGCTCCCGGACTTGATTATGATTTTGTCTCAAGAGCATTTTTCCCCAAATATGGAATATTGGAAGACCCAGTTACCGGTTCTGCTCATACCAAACTAATACCTTATTGGGCAGAAAAATTTGAGAAGTCAAAACTCAAAGCCAAACAGATTTCAAAAAGAGGTGGAGAGTTGTTTTGTGAAAACGATGGAGACCGAGTTTATATTTCTGGTCATGCTCAATTGTATATGAGCGGGGAAATTAAGATTGATTAAAAAGTATAGAAATTCAATAATTAAATAGCTCTATCCTCGCGGGGTTTTTTATTGGAGTATCGATAGATTTAAATATGGAAAATTTATATTTATAATAACGATAATCTGCGACACTTTTTGTCAAAATAATCCATTTGTAATGCTATTTTTTGAATACACACCATCCGATGGAGAAGAGTAATATCTATCTATGAGCAAAGGTATTTACACGATAGTTATTACGGGAGCTACAAAGGGATTGGGCAGAGCACTGACAGA
>JASMKZ010000328.1 GCA_030748955.1 Fidelibacterota bacterium
TACAGAGAGATTAAAAAGAAGATTTAATCTTAGCATTGAGCTTACGAAGCCCAATATTCCTTATCGTGAAACTATTACCAGCAAAGCCGAGTCAAAATACCGACATAAGAAACAATCCGGAGGAGCAGGTCAGTTTGCTGAAGTATGGATGCGCATTGAGCCTAAACAAAGGGGAGAGGGTGTAGAATTTACGAACTCATTAGTTGGGCAGAATGTTGACAGGGTTTTTATTCCATCGGTTGAAAAAGGAGTTAACACAGCTTGTGTTAATGGTATAATTGCTGGGTGCAGAGTGGTTGATTTAAAAGTAGATTTTTATGATGGGAAAATGCATCCAGTAGATTCGAAAGACATAGCATTCCAGACAGCAGGAAAAAATGCATTTATAGATGCGTTTAAAAATGCAAGCCCATGTTTGCAAGAGCCAATTATTAATATAGAGGTAAAAGTTCCTGAGGAATATATGGGAGACATAATGGGTGATATCTCTGGTAAAAGAGGTAAAATATTAGGAATGGATTCT
>JASMKZ010000329.1 GCA_030748955.1 Fidelibacterota bacterium
ACAACGGGCATCTCATCTGTTATGGCACAGGCTTGATTTGAATGATGAGACTCTACGTCGCCATTTACATAGGTTACAGTATAGCAATACTGCGTATCATAATTAAGATCTAAATCTGTATATTCAGTTATACCTTGAACCTCTGCAATAGCAATACCTAGGCCACTTCTATAAATCTTATAACTCACTGCTGTTGGATCAATAGGACAATCACTATTACTGCAGTATTCACTACCATTCCAGCAGTCCGTATCATAGGAACCACTACCAAGACCAGGACCACCACATACGCCGCATTCATCTACTTCCAAATCACCACCCCAGGTTCCAGCACAATCCATATCACAATCATTATCAAAGTCACTGTCACATTCGCCGCAGTTATCTTCTACATTACTACCATTTGGTACACCAGCACAATCTAGGCAGCTGCTGTTATCACCACCGCAAACGCCACATTCATCTTCAATATTACCAAAGCAGTCACATTCTCCATCTGATATACCGCTACCTGCACATACGC
>JASMKZ010000032.1 GCA_030748955.1 Fidelibacterota bacterium
AATAACCTACTTGGATCAAGTAAAATAGTATCTACAGATAATGTTAATGAATCTGCCTTTCCAAATTTAATGGAATGCTGTTTTGATCGTTGCATAATTAATCTAAATTCAGAATTTGGATTATATTCTATTTCAAAATTATATTCATAATATTTTGCTGAATTATTAAGTTTCAGGATTTCTTTTACAACAGGTTCATTAATGCAATCTAGAGTATCAACTGCCCAACTTGGTAAAGCAGTATTATATATTCTACAATCATGAATGATTTCTTGTTCACCTAATTCATATTCTCGATACAAATCGTTGTTATTTTGAATATTATCATAAGTATCGAAATATCCAAAATCAGTTCTAATAGTAAAATCTTCTAGTAAAGCAGAAAACCCTAATCCATAAACATCAGTTTTTCGATAGCTCAAAACAGTATCTGCAATAGTATTAGTGAATGCCTGATTAGACCAAACATTTGCCCCAAAAAAACTCACAATACGATCATAGCCAGAGAAGTAAGAGGTGGTAATATCTAGAGAACTAAATGGAACATTTATAGATATTCCGTATTCATATGAATTATCTAATTCCATAATTTGCTCATCTGTAGGAACAATAGGAACACTAAGAGCAAATTCAGGATCATTTAAAGGTAATGTATTAGGGCTATGTTCTGGAATAAATATTGCATTCAATTTCAAATTTTGATAATAAAAAGTTGAATTAAGAGAAAAAATACCCTCCTTCCTTTCTTTACCCATAGAAAATAAATAATAATAATTATAAGGTGAAATATTATCTGTAGGGTTATTCTCGCTAGCTGATCCCCAAGTAATAATTTGCTTACCCAAACTAAAATCTCCTAAAGGTGTCATCCATTCAATATATATTTCACGAAGGTCAACTTTTAAATCTGAGTCCATAATCTGATTAATGTCTTTAAGGCGAAATTCTAATGCCGTATTGGCAACAATATTAATATTATTAGATGATAATACAGGTTCATAACTCAATACCCTGTAGGGCATTTTAATAATCGATCCATCTGATAAACGATTAACAGTTGTAGCATTGGCATAACCAGAATGGGAATAATTTATCTCCCCCTTAGATAAGTTCGGCAGAAAAAGCAATAAACTGGCAATGATTGTAGGTTTAATCAAAATGAAGCTATTTTTGTATGGCATCTTTCAGCCAGGTTAATACCTCTACCCCCTGTGTTTCCCATGCTTGAGGGAGTGCCCAGTTTGGGAAGTCGCCTAATAGTTCCCCATTCCAGGTATAGGTTACTTCTGTATTCTCATCATCCAACGAATGCAAGCGCCATTCTCCTGCTGCATTAATTAGACGAACATAATCTTCATGAATGGGGACCCCAGAATTCTTAACCGCCTGAAATCGATATATAGAATCACCATTTTCTTCATATTGGGTATAACTCACAATATAGTCCCTCCCGTAAAAAGGAAAGGGCATATCCAGCATTATATGAACCATCTCATCTGTTATGATGGTTGCTGATTCCACCCTTTTAAAAATATTAGGATAATTTACTTTATCTTCAATCAAAGTACTGATAGTTTTTAGGGGAGCTTTTATGGTTGATGTAGCTTTACACCATTGAGAATTGTTATAATTTGTCCAGCCCACCCAAACTTCACCCTTTACTAGCTCTTCCCAATCAGATCCATTTTCAGGCGGTATTAACTCGGATGAGAATAAAAAATTTACAGCAATCAATGTAAGTAGAGTCAATCCTTTCATTATATTAATTTCTATTTGTTGAGTTAATAAAGGTCTCGTAAATGGGTGCACAATCTGACTGAATTTGCTCTGCTGTTAGACCGAATTTATCCAGATCATATTTATGTTTGCTTTCAAACGAACGTTGTTTTTCAGCTGTAGCCAATATATCTTTCTTTAATTCCTCTGATGGGGAATGCTCTATAAATTCGAGTATTTCATTCATAAGGGTATCAAAATCACTCATCATTCTATCGAATGGTACAATCATCACTTTTGATTTATCAATATTTCCAGCAGTCCAATCAGAGTGAAAACGTAATAATAGTTGAACCAATCCATGATATAGCCTATTTATAAAATGGCTTCGTTTCTGTTCAGAAAGAGTCCAAAATCCGAAACGTTTATCCAAAACCCCTGTCACCAGGCTCAGCCCTGATGGTATCACTGCTAAGGGATCACGAGAAATATACAAAATCTTACTATCTGGAAATCGCTCCAAAAACCTGGGTAAATTAGCACTGAGTGAAAATAGTTTTCCCACCGTTCGATCATTTCCTGCCATAAACTGATTCCTAAGCCAAATGGACTCCATCCAATTATAATCTCTATCTGAAGTATTTCTTACTAACGGGTCTACCCAGTTAAATAGATTTTCTTTTGTCCATGATAAAATGAATCCGTAAAGAAAAAAACCATCAATAAATCTAAAAAACAAAGCAGCATCATCTGTTTCTACTGATTGAAGGCTGGTTTTATGAGCGGCTGTTGAATGGTGCCGTGTTGGGCTGATTTTTTCCAACAATGGTAAAAAAGGTTTAATCATCTTTTGAAGCAAAATAGAAGGGTACAGCATTTGCCATAATTGGCTTCCAGCTCCCATTCCACTTTTAACCAGATAACGATGCAAGAAGGTGGTGCCAGAGCGCGGATTACCAACAATCATGACAGGTTTTTTTAAGCTTTTATTAATTGCACTGGGGAAAAATATTATGTCCAATATTCTCCCAACACCGACAGTTATTCTTAAAACAGAAATCAGTATACCCGTTATAATAGGTGAAAACCAAGCGCCAAATATGGTTCCCACCGTTATGTAAGCCTTAGAGATTCGTTTGTATGTAGATATTTTCATTAAAGTAGATATTGATACCTGTGAAAATTAAAAGTTAACTTTTGATAAAATTTTGTTTCTAAGGAGGTAATAAATTGTTTCGTATCGTTACATTTATGAGTTTGTTCAGCCTTGTAAATTTACGATTCATTTTATAAATTAAAATGTTACAAAACGTAATTAAGGGGAATATATTTGAGGGAAAATAGCAATATAGTAATCATTTTCTGGTTTGCTTCCCTGTTGTTTAGTCAGGATGCATTTGAAGGATACACTCTCTTTACACCGGGCGGTGGGGGCGGTGGAGGGTCTTCTACGACTTACCTGAAAGATAATAATTTAAATAATATTAATACATGGAGCCACGGTAATGGCCCGGCCAGTATGCCTTACCTTATCTCTGGAGATGAACCAGGATGGGAAAATACCCTTCTAGTTTATCCATACCGTGTCAATAATCCCACTATGGAAAGCGGCGGTGTGGGTGGTGCTTTCGAAGTTCTTACATGGGATGGCGAGCTAGTGTGGGAATATGAACTATCCAACTCTGACTATCAGCATCATCACGATGTGGAACCTCTTCCAAATGGAAATGTTCTTTTAATTGCCTGGGAGAAAAAGACATCTACTGAGGCTTATGCGGCAGGGCGGACAACGCTAAATGGCAACCCCTTAAACCAGATGTGGTCTTCAGCCATATTTGAAATTCAGCATAATGGTAATGGTGGTGGAGAAGTGGTTTGGGAGTGGCATCTCTGGGATCATCTTATTCAGGACGCAGATTCTGGTGATGATAATTACGGCGTAGTGACTGATCATCCAGAACTTTTTGATATTAATAATGGCAACGTAGGCGGCAGCGGTGGTCCGGGAGGAGCTAATGCAGACTGGATGCATTTAAATGCTATCAGTTATAATGTTGAATATGATCAAATAGTTATTTCATCTCGTCATCAATGTGAGATTTTTGTAATTGATCATAGTACAACCACTGAAGAGGCCGCAGGTCATAGTGGTGGGAATTACGGAAAAGGCGGTGATTTCCTCTATAGATGGGGCAATCCCCAAAACTATGACCGTGGTAATAATTCAGATAATTTAATTTGTGATCAACATAGTGTTAATTGGATTCCAAATGGATATCCAGGTGAAGGGAATTTTATTTTATTTAATAATTCTGGAAATGAAGCAATTGAATTTATACCTCCTGTAGATGAAGATGGTTTTTATGTTATTGAAGATGGTCAGCCATACGGCCCCGATGATACCATTTGGGACTCCCCTTATTATTCAACGGCTATGCAAGGCGGGGCATTTCGGCTGCCAAACGGAAATACTCTCATAACCGACTGTGACAGCGCCGATATAGAAGAAGTCACGGAAAGCGGCTCTGTTGTTTGGAGTTACAGCCAGCCTGGTAACAATGCCAATATTGCCCGTGCACAGAAATATGCCATTGATTATTTTGACGCGGTGGATGAAGGCATTGCTGGGGATATAAACGATGATGGCATTTTAAATATACTGGATATTGTCTCCCTTGTGAACTTAGTTCTTTCTAATAATTATGAAGCCTCTGGGGATATAAATGGGGATAATATGCTTAATATTTTAGATATTGTTTCCCTTGTTAACCTGATTTTAATAAGTTAAATAATTTAAGCCAGTTCACATTTTTATATACCCAATAATTTTACCTTCTTTATACGTATGAAGAGAAATATGCATATATATGCGGCATTATTGATGATTTTAGGAGTATCCTTATCGCAGGATGTATTTGAAGGATATACCCTTTTTACCCCCCAAGTCGGGATTGGAGGGGGCGCAACCACCTATCTCATGGATAATGATTATAATATCATTCAATCTTGGAATCACAGCAACGGCCCTGCCAGTATGCCGTATCTCATATCAGGCGATGAACCAGGTTTTGAAAATACCCTGCTTATTTACCCATACCGAGTGGATAACCCCACTATGGAAAGCGGTGGCGTAGGCGGTGCCGTACAGTGTCTCACTTTTGAGGGTGAGCTTGTGTGGGAATATGTGCTTTCCAACAGCGATTATCAGCATCATCATGATGTGGAGCCCCTCCCAAACGGGAATGTGCTTTTGATTGCCTGGGAGAAAAAAACAGCTTCAGATGCTTATGCAATGGGCCGGGAAGAAATTGATAATCCATTAAACCAAATGTGGTCTTCAGCCATATTTGAAATACAGCCCGATGGAAACGGAAGCGCAGAAGTGGTGTGGGAGTGGCATCTCTGGGATCATCTAGTACAGGATTACTGCCCAGACTGCCCAAATTATGCAACAATATCTGATCACCCTGAACTTTTTAATATCAACAATGGCGATGCGGGAACAGCCAGTGGCCCCGGGGGAGCCAATGCAGACTGGATACATATCAATGCCGTTCATTACCATAATGAGTGGGACCAGATTGTATTTTCTTCCAGATACCAGAGTGAAATTTTTGTCATTGACCACAGTACTACAACGGAAGAGGCCGCAGGTCACAGTGGCGGGAATTATGGAAAAGGCGGTGATTTTCTCTATAGATGGGGAAACCCCCAGAATTATAACAGGGGGCATGATTCTGATCAGATTATAAGCGATCAGCATAGCATTAACTGGATCCCGGAAGGTTATCCAGGAGAAAACAATTTTATTCTGTTTAACAACTATCACAGCGGTTCTGGCCCATCGGGAGAATCAGCGGTACTAGAATTTGTACCTCCTGTTGATGAAAGTGGTAATTATACAATAGAAGATGGAGAGCCATACGGACCTGATAGTTACATCTGGTCATATGATGAAAATATTTTTACGGCCATGCAGGGCGGGACTTTTCGCCTGCCAAACGGCAACACGCTTATTACAGACTGTGACAGCGCTCATATACTGGAAGTAAATAGTGAGGGAGAAATTGTATGGGAATATACAGATAACGGAAGCAGTAATACAGTTATTGCACGTGCCCAGAAATATGCCCTAGATTATTTCGATGATAATGATGATATGCAGGGAGATATAAATGGTGACGGCACCCTCAATATATTGGATCTTGTCTCCCTGATAAACCTGATTCTATCGGGAGAAAATATAAATACTGGGGATCTAAATGAAGATGGAATGCTCAATATTCTGGATGTTGTTTTACTAGCAAATCTGATTCTAAATAATTAGAAAGTAATATGGTTTCTCATATTTACGCTTTCTTTTTACCATTCATTATTTTCACCACTTTAGTTTTCCCATTAAACCTTACCCTTACAGATTATCATGACCCTGTAGCCAATCACATTTTAGACGCAGAAGTCGTTGACGATATACTGATTGTATCTGCCATGATACAGGGGATTGAATTTTATAATATATCAAATCCTGCAAACCTCAACCATCTGACAAACTTCACCCTGTCAAGTGGAGGCGGAGGTGGTGGCGGAGGAGGTACCAAAAGCAACTGTGTACGAGCCATTGAAAATTATGCCTATTTTACATCCAGCAATGGGCTTTATGTGGTCAATATAGCCAACCCTTCCAATCCTCAGAGCTTGGGATCTATTTCTAATACCAACAACTTGATTCTAGAAAATCTGGATATTGAAGAAAACACCCTGGCAGTCTGTGCCCATGCAGATGGGGTTCTTTTATATGATATTTCAAATCCCCAAAACCCATCCTATACAGCCACAATAAATGCGGATAATGCCTGGGCAGTAGCTATTGCAGATCCGTTTATTTATATTGCTAATAATAATGAAATTTTAATTGTAGGCATTAGCGATGTCAATAATCCCACTCACATTGGAAGTATCAATACAGATAACGCTATTAAAGATCTGCTTATTTCCAATGGATTTCTATATGCTGCACTTGGCTCTAATGGATTGACTATTTATGACTTGAGTAACCCTGCAAATCCACAGTTATTAGATAGTTTTAATACTAATACAATGGCGAACCGCATTACTGCTTTCAATGGGAAAGTTGCCGTAGCTGACTGGGATGACGTAGAAGTGCTTGAATGGGATGGGGAGTCTCTCAATCAAGTAGGTTACAAAAATACGGGGAACCGAACTATGGCCATTGCCGCAAAAGGAAACTTTATTTACTCTGCCGAATGGGCTTCCGTACAAGCATTTGAATTTGGAGAAATTCAGGGGCCGGACATTGACCTTAGCACATGGGAGTTAAATTATCCCTATGTAGAAAACGGTGATTCGTACTCACTTTTTGTGGACATAACAAACAACGGTAACGAGACACTAACAACCATAGATAATTACACAACACATTCAGAGTTTACTGTCGTAAACCCGCTCACTACTTTAGAACTCGGTGAAATGCAGACAGTAGAAATCATCTACAACGCAAGTAACGCAAATACATCAGGCTCCTATAGAGTCTACAGCAATGACCCAGATGAACCGGAAATCATCTGTGAGACAAACGGCAATATTGATGGCGCAAATATTGGTGAACCTGCCCCCGATTTTGAGCTCAATTACGTGGCAAACGGCAGTGGTAGTTTTCAACTTTCCGATCATTTAGATGAAATTATAGTCATTGCATTCTTTGCACCCAACTGACCCGTCTGCAGTCCGGAGTTATCGGACATGGAAACAGCTATTTGGCAGGCATACCAGAATGAGGGCGTGATTATGTTAGGCATCATTAACACATCTAATCAGAATCAGATTAATAGCTTTGTAGAAGAAAACAGTATTACCTTCCCCATTCTTTTTGACCCAGGAAGCTCTGGCGGTGTACAAGGTGGCGACACATACGATGACTACTATATGCCCAATGACGGATCTCCTTACCCAAGGGATTTTATTGTAGATCAGGAGGGTATTCTGCAATATGCCAATAATGAGATTGATACAGAATGGATGCTCTATGTTCTAGATGAACTCACAGGGGGAAATCAAGGAATGCTGGGAGATATAAATGGAGATAGTACACTCAATATATTAGACCTTGTCTCCTTGGTAAACCTGGTTCTATCTAATGAATATATAAATACTGGGGATCTAAATGAAGATGGAACGCTCAATATTCTGGATGTTGTTTTACTGTCAAATCTCATACTTAACGATGAACAATAAACCTTGTTTCATCGATTATTTATTAAATAATTTAATTTACCAATAGCACTGGGCAGTTGGCGCGCTGAGCAGTATGGATGGGTTTGCTTCCCAAAATAAATTTCAGAATTTCATTCCCTTTGGCTTTACCCATAATAATAATATGGTCTTCACCTGCCTCATTCACAAAAACTTCCACCGGATTTCCACTAAGTAATTTTGAATTGAAAGGAATTCCTATTCTTTTTAAGTATCTCTCTGCCCAAGCATGGGCATTTCTATAACCTTTACCGAAAAAAGAGGTTTTGCTTACCGTAAGTGAAGTGATTTCCGCATCAAACTGTTTTGAAATACGCGTACTGAAAATGACGGCACGTTTGGTTGCCCGGGAATCATCTACACAGAGCAATATTTTATAATTCCAATTAGGATTAAAATTTTTCACAAAGAATATACTGGTGTCTATAAATTGAGAAATTTTATTTGTTATACGCTTCCGATGGGGAGATCCCATGATTACAATATTAAAATCACCATATTTCACTTCCTTATTTAGTTCGGATAAAAGATCACCTTCACGTAATACCAGTCCAATTTGATAATTAGTGGTTTCAGGCAGCACCATTCGAATCCGTCCTTTTTCTTCAACTAGATTATCAACATCAAAATCGGAATTCTGCGCAAATCCTTTTTCTTTAAGAATATTAAATGCCCATTCCAAAACTTCCAATCCGGGATGATAGATGTTCCATTCAGCAAGAGTTTTTCGGGCAAGATTTACATCTCCCTCAATGAGTGCTTTGGATTGCTTCCCGATATAACATATGGTTAAATCCGCAGAAAAGCCTTCTGCAATTTTACAGCCGATTCCCAGAATATTTTTTGATTCTTCTTTGGTATTTTTAATTGCAATGAGAAATTTCATAATAATTATATCCTATTTAAAATTTGTGAACCCGATTATCAGAGGCCAATAAAATTTGTAAATCAATAACAGGGTAATGGTTGACATAATTGCCATGCGCCAACCAGCTTTCAGAAAGTCGGTCATTTTTACTAAGCCGGAAGAGTAAATAATCATACAAGCCGGTGCTGCAATGGCAGAAAAATAGCCGAATGCCGATGAAATAGCGGTGGTCATTCCCATATAAGCAGGGTCACCCCCCATGCTCAAAGTAATAGGCCCCAGTATTGCTACCGTACCACTAGAGCTCATAATATTTGACAAGAGTGTAGTGAGAAAAATATTTAACAAATAAGGAATAACAGAAAATTGTTCCATGAATGGTGAAAACTGGTTTATTAGAGATTCCCCAATCCACAAAGCGGTTCCCGTATTTTTCATTTGTACACCAAGAGAAATAGCACCGGCAAAAAGTAGAATCACTCCCCAGTTTGTATCTCGACTCACTTGTTTCCATTCCACCAACCCAGTTGCCATGTACAAAAATGCACCACCAATTGCAATGATTCCCAATCCATAGCGTTCATTGAGGAATATCCAGCAGAAAAATACAATGGCGAAAATTAGAATAGTCAATAATTCGTTACCGGTAAATTTTCCTTTATGAGCCACATGAATTTTTAAACGACGGATTGCTGTATCCATGCTATTAAGTTCTGGCTTGAAAGCCAACTGAAGGAGAAATGTGGTGCTAAGCATTCCAATAATTACCATAGGATAGGCCATGATAATCCACTGGAAATAGGTTAGAGTTACTCCACCATCCGTAATAGCGCGCCAGTATTCCAGCATGATGGCATTGCGCGCTCCCCCTGATGGAGTTCCAATACTACCCACTGTTGATCCGTAGGCAATACTGAACAAAATCAAGGCTGTCAAATTGGGAATAGGTTTGTTTTTTCTACAGTTTCGCACTAGTGAAAGCCCAACCGGGAGCATCAATGCTACGACGGTATGTTCTCCAACAAAGGATGAGAGTAGAGCAGAAATACAAGTAAATCCAAGTACAATATGTTTTACTTTATTCCCGGTAAGCTGGATGATCCCTAGTGCTAATCGTGTATCCAATCCCTGATTGACAATTGCCACTGCCATCATGAGTGATCCCATAATAAAAAAGACGGAATCATTCATATAGGTTTTGGCTACTTCCGTAGCTGGGGCAATATGAAATGCTACTTCCAAAACAGCAATGAGTAATGCAACCGCCGGCAGGGGAACTGGTTCAGTGATAATAAGGGAAATAACAATCATACTCAGAATTAATGTGCGGTATCCTGCATGAGAGATTCCATCAGGATAGGGTAAGTGATACATGAGCGCACCCAGGATTACAATGATCAAGAGCCATCGTTTCTCCTGAACCCAAAACAAAATGTTCCGGGTTAATTCATTAGCAAATTTCATTTATAGTAGGAATTATAAAAAAGGAAGATTTTGAGAGGGGGTATTTTCAAAAACTTGTATTACCTAAAGGCTGCTATCCCAGTGATATCCTGGCCTAAAATAAGGGTATGCATATCAAATGTACCTTCGTAAGTATAGACGGACTCCATATTCATGAGATGACGCATAATAGGATATTCGCCGGAGATTCCATTGGCCCCGTGGAGTTCACGGGCGAGTTTAGCGCATTCTCGTGCTACCCAGGTATTATTGCGTTTTAGCATAGAAATCTGCTGAGGAGTTACAGTGCCAGCATCTTTATTTTTTCCAACATGATAAGCCAATAGTTGCCCTTTGGTAATCTCATTAAGCATCCATACCAGTTTTTCCTGAACCAACTGAAAGGAGGCAATAGATTTATCAAATTGAATACGGTCTTTGGTATATTTCACGGATGCTTCATAAACTGCCATGGCACATCCAATTGCTCCCCAACCTATACCATAGCGCGCCTGACTCAGACAGCTGAGGGGACCTTTTAATCCTTCTACACCAGGGAGCAAATTTTCTTCCGGAACAAAGACATCCTGCATGATAAGTTCAGAGGTGATAGATGCCCGGAGAGACCATTTATGTTTCATTTCCGGGGCTGTAAATCCTTCCATGCCTCTTTCTACTAAAAATCCGCAGACCACCTCATCTTCTGTTTTTGCCCAGACAACGGCGATATCTGCGTTGGTTCCATTGGTGATCCACATCTTTGTACCATCCAAGATATACCCGCCATTGGTTTTTTTTGCCACTGTTTTCATATTACCTGGATCAGAGCCATGATTCGGTTCAGTAAGCGCAAAGCAGCCAATGGATTTTCCCGCTGCAAGTAATGGGAGCCATTTCTGTTTCTGTGCATCAGAACCGAATGCATGTATAGGATACATCACAAGGGAGTTCTGGACTGAAACAAAGGATCTGATACCCGAATCTCCCCTTTCTATTTCCTGACAAACTAGGCCGTAAATAATATTATTCATGCCTCCACATCCCTCTTCTTTCGGGAGGTTAATTCCAAAAAATCCCATGTCTGCAATTTTAGTGATGAGAGTATCCGGGAATGTACATACCTCAAAATGTTCATCAATAATAGGAATAATTTCTTTGTCCACAAATTCCCGTGCGGATTGTTGAGCCATACACTCGTTATCATCTAAGTGGCTGGATAGATTTAAATAGTCAAGTCCTTCAAGTTTCATTTAATTTAATTAATAATTGGAGAGTAATTTAACAGGCAGTAAGACATAGAAAAAAATTGAAACTCCTGATTTATTTACAATATGAGTACAAACAAAATAATATTTCAAACAATTATTCCAGAGGAATCACTTCAAAAGATTCTGAAGCAATCAAAAAACATGCAGGACTGTTTGGGTGTCGCAGAATTTATTTCGAGGGAATTTCAAATTGATATTACCGCAGATAAAGATATTATAAATGGGTATGAAAGAGATAGTTCTAACATCAGTGGGAGTGGGAATATTTTATGTCGTCCAAAAAATGAATTAGAATGTGCGTTGATACTTCAATGGTTCCAGAGTTCCCAGATTCCCATAACAATATCTGCCGGGAAAACCAATCTCACCGGTAGTGCCACACCCAAAGGGGGAGTAGTCCTTTCAACTGAAAAAATGACACAGCCAGAAGTGAAAGTCGATTCTGTAGCAAATACAGTTTCAACTCCGGTAGGTATTTATTTGGAAGACATGCGGAAGGAAGTATTGAGACAATCAAATAAAACTTTGCATTATCCAGTAGACCCTACCAGCAGGGAGGAAGCGATGGTAGGTGGAACATTGTCCTGTAATGCTTCTGGATTCATTCCGGGGCCGGCTGGTGCTACACGTTTTTGGACAGAAGGATTAGATTTTCTAACAGCCGATGGTTATAAAATATCCTGTAGACGAGGAGATTATGTTTCTGAGAATGGGGAATTTATTATGGAGTATCCTGATAAGTCAGTTATGTTGACAATCCCTACTTATCCTAGGCCTAAAATAAAAAATGCTAGTGGTCCCTTTTCAGATGTGAATGGGAGAATAGATTTGGTTGACTTTTTGGTAGGGTCAGAAGGAATTTTTGGTGTAATTACCTCAGCCATTTTTACTCTTAAAAAAATGCCCGATGATTTTTTAGATTTGTTTTTCACACTCCCTAAGGAATTGGATGCTGTTCATTTTCATCAGTATATCAGTGATCATTTTAACGGAGATTTATCTCAAATAACGGCCCTAGAATATTTTGGTTATAATTGCCAAACTTATATGAATCATCGTGAGAAATTGTTTAATTCTACATCTGAGGTTGGTATTTATTTGCAAATACCTCTTTATAATAAAATGGTGGAAGATGTCGCTGAGGATTGGTTTAATATATTATTAAAATCAGATTGTAATATTCATGAGGATGGCATTCTCCTTTTGAATACTACCCATAATTGGAAAACATTTTTTGAAGCTCGTCATTCTATGCCCGCAAATGCATTAGAAAAAACGCGGCAATTAAATACTTGGAGCATATTGACAGATACCATTGTCCCACCGGATAACTTTTCTGAATTTTTAGATATTACTCATTCAATACTTCAAACTGCAAATATTGAATATTTATTATTTGGCCATTTGGGAGATTGTCATCTCCATTTTCATTTAATTCCCACCAAGAGTCAACAACCTAAAGCTTTGGAAGTATATAATCAAATTATTGAAAATTCTACTGAATTAGGAGGGGTTTATTCTGCAGAGCATGGAACCGGAAAACGCAAACGTCTGGATTTTATTAAATGCTTTGGTGAGGGAGCCGCTGATCAAGTCCGAAATGCCAAAGCTGCAATTGATCCAAGTTTTCTACTTAACCGAGGGAATGTAGTGGAGTACAAAACATCTTATGACTTATAACAATTAGATGGGCAAAAAATTATGAAAAAGTTTTTCCTTATTTTTATTTTATTTACAACCTCTTGTGTTGAACATAAATTTTCATTTACGGTCTCTCCTGACGGTAGTTACCAGGCAGAATACAAAGGACACGGGGATAAAAACGATCTTACGGATTTCGATTTTCCTTTACCGTTGGGAGTGAAATGGAGCATCAATTCTACATTGGAGAATGCTGAAGCAGAATCTTACGATTATACTGCGCATCGTTCATTTAATCGTAATGAAAATTTCCCATCTACATTTTATAAAGGGGATTCAATTTATTTTGAATCTTTGTTGAAACATCAAATTAAGTTAAAGCATCGTAATTGGTTTTTTAGGGAAACCTATTCTTTTAATGTGAAAATTGTAGGGCGAAAGGTGGGCAGTAAATACCCGCAGGTTGGGCAATTTATCTTAGACACTGAAAATCCACCAGTGGGGTGGCTGAAAGAAACGCTAATGTATCTTTTAACAGAAACATTGAATCAAGCGGATATTGAGTGGAATACTCGTCCCATAATTACGTCTGAATTACACGATTGGGAAAAAAATGAATTGGGACTGGTGAATGATTCAACTCTAATTGAAGAAATTGATTATTATAAAAATATGGGATTAGACATTATTATGCAGCCAGCGTCTCCTCATTTTTATAATGAAATGGATTCCATTTTTAAATCGCTGGAAGATGAGTTGCATATAACGTTGGACTTAATTGATGATAATTTTTCATTTCAACTTATTTTACCTGGGAATTTGGAATTTTTCAATGCGGATTCCATTGCTGGTGATACTCTTTTTTGGTCATTTGGATTACAGGATTATATGAATGAAGATTTTGTAATGCAGGCTTATAGCAGAATTAGTTACCCCGGTCGCCAAAAGGCAGGGCTTTTTATTGGATTTACAACCATCATAATTTTTTGTGGATTAAGGATTCGGAGAAGGAATAAGTGATGTAGTAAACCTTTGAAAAGGTTACATATTTTTTGGGCTTGTAGCAGGCGAGCGGGAAAACATTTTCAATTGATAACCACTCATTGTACTGAGTCCCCCCAGAAATACTACTAAAACCAATGTGGCTATTACTAGTCCAATAGAAGACCCCAAACCCATCATGTCTGCAACTCGCTGCATAAGAATAGAGCCACCTGTAAAAAATTTAATACCAATTTTAATTCCCCAAGTGAGGGCTGCAATTATTACACCTATACACATGGCTTCTTTAGGAGTAGTAGCAAACCAACCGCATATCCCCAGAACGACCCATAACATCCACCAGGGAGTAAATGGAAGACCAAAAAAACAAATGAGCGAAATTATAAGAATCCGTTTCATTTATCGTTTCCTAATATTATGGTTTCACCTGAAATATCCAATGCGTTTTCTGAAAAAGATAGTAGATAGGCAATACCATTCACCCAATCATCTATCATATTGTCGTAATAGGCACTACCGGGAAATCCTGATTGTCCACCAGGGTAAATTCCATAGGCTAATTTCTTTTCTCCCATATCCACAACCAACCTCCAGGATGGACCAAAAGTTGTACCCGTGGCATTTGGAATATCACTTCCGCCAGAAGTGGGCAGTCCCATCATACCTAACCCTGGAATATTTGCTACATGATTAATATCGGTACCCTGATGTTTTGCCCAAATCCAATCCTTCAATATATCATCCCCATATTTATTTTGTAAATCTGAAACCATTTTATGAAATGCTTTCAGGGATTGATGAGAAAAGGCTTCTATTTGTATAGTGGTTTTATCATCAAACCAGTGAGATTTAGGGTTGGTCAAAATGAGCTCCATCATTTTATCCCGATAAGGCCAAATAAATCTTTCGTTATCGATTCCAAGATCATCTCCCCAAGTTAGCTCTTCCAATATTTTATACCAATAACGGTATAGGGTTGGAGCTGGAGAATGACCATCCATTTCATAATCCCAATTAGAAAGAATTGTAAAAGTTTGTTTTTCAAGGTCATTTTTTAGATGATTTTCCCATGTACGTAAAATAATTGGCATTGTTTTTTCTGCAAATACGGAACGATTATCTAATTGAATTTCTAACATATCATTTATAGTAGCAGATTGAAGCGTATCCAACCGTGTGTGGATTTGATTCCAACGAAAGCTAGCCCAATAAAATTCGCTGAGAAAATAAGGGTAATCAGACGTGGTTGGGTGTTGATTGGCAGAACCGACATAGCCCCGTACCGGATTTTTTACATGAGGTTTGTGATGATGAGGAACCGTCGCCTGCCAATCGTAACGGGGGTCTGTTCCGTCGCTGATAAACATTCCCTGTTTTGCCCATTTTGCAGGAGTATTCCCCGCATGCCATAGGGCGATATTACCCTCTACATCTGCATAGGCAATATTCTGGCCAGGGCAGTTAAAATATTCAAGCGCATGGACATAATCAGCATAATTTTCAGCTGTGTTCAGCAAATAAAAGGTGCGCAATTCATTAGATTCATCATGTGCCAACCATCTTAAAGCACGACCTGTTGAAACCTGTCGTATGGAATTTCTAATGCTCTTTTCACCCAATGATAATGTTTGGTAGGGAGTATCCCAAACTATGGGACCATGATGGGTAAAAGTGATGGTATCACTAAATGTCTCTCCACCTTTCATTTTGATTTTTTCTACAATTTTTTGGGTGGTCTTCCATTTATTATCATGAAAATATTCAGTCATTGTAGAATCCTTAAATTGGATGTCATACCAATCCATCACATCATCATAGCCATTGGTAAGACCCCAGGAAATATGATCATTGAATCCAATAATAATTCCAGGTGCCCCCGGGAGGGTTACGCCCATAACATTCTGATTGGGACTCACCAAATGCATTGCGTACCAGATAGATGGTAGGTTTAAACCCAAATGGGGATCATTGGCAAGCATGGCATTTCCCGATGTGGTGCGGTTTCCAGATACCACCCAGTTATTACTACCAATGCCCTCATTTTCTTG
>JASMKZ010000330.1 GCA_030748955.1 Fidelibacterota bacterium
TTTTTTGGTAATTCTTTAATTTTATCAACTATTTGAGAAATTGTTTGTGATGTTATTTGTTTACCTGTAAATGGAGAATATGGAATTCCAGCTCTTGCAAACAAAACTCTCATATAATCATAAATTTCTGTAACAGTAGCAACAGTTGATCTTGGATTTTTTGAGGTATTTTTTTGTTCTATTGATATTGCAGGACTTAATCCTTCAATTAAATCAACATTTGGTTTTTTCATTTTATCTAAAAATTGTCTTGCATAAGCAGATAAACTTTCAACATATCTTCTTTGACCTTCAGCATAAATTGTATCAAAAGCTAATGATGATTTTCCTGATCCTGAAAGACCAGTAATGACAACAAATTTCTCCTTAGGTATCTCTAAAGAAATATTCTTCAAATTGTGCTCTTTTGCACCTTTAATAACTATCTTTTTGAGCATAATTTTTGTTGCTTTATTTTAATAAAATTAATATTGAAGCTAATTTGTGATATAAAATCATATTATTAAACATAAAAAAATTAAA
>JASMKZ010000331.1 GCA_030748955.1 Fidelibacterota bacterium
CCTTCAACATCTTCTGAAATTATCATTAAAGGTCTTGCTGCTTGAACA
Source organism: Fidelibacterota bacterium (assembly GCA_030748955.1). Taxonomy (GTDB): domain Bacteria; phylum Fidelibacterota; class Marinisomatia; order SCGC-AAA003-L08; family D37C17; genus D37C17. The sequence continues at coordinate 49 of JASMKZ010000331.1, forward strand.
ACTGCTTCAAGCAAGGGAACCATTGGTTGTAAGTTTGTTAATTTTTTTTCATGTAATAAAATAAAAGGATTTTCTAATTCAGTAATCATTTTATCACCATTTGTTATAAAGTATGGAGATAAATAACCTCTATCGAATTGCATTCCTTCTACAACATCAAGTTCGGTTTCTATACCTTTTGCTTCTTCAACAGTAATAACACCTTCATTACCAACTTTTTGCATTGCTTTAGAAATCATGTCTCCAATTTCTTTTTCACCATTTGCAGAAATAGTTCCTACTTGAGCCACCTCATCATTAGTTTTTACTTTTTTTGAAGAAGATTTTATTTTTTCAATAACATGAGCAACAGCATTATCAAGTCCTCTTTTAACATCCATTGGATTCATTCCAGCAGTTACATATTTAATTCCTTCTCTAACTATTTCTTGAGCCAAGATTGTGGCTGTTGTAGTTCCATCTCCAGCCTCATC
>JASMKZ010000332.1 GCA_030748955.1 Fidelibacterota bacterium
TAGAATATCATAACCACTCTAAAAAAGACATTGACCCAGAGTTTTTTTATTGTCGTGATATTATAAACACCTATGAATCAAGTTTAAGAAACCAAATTTTAGATTAATTCCTTAGCTATCAATCAAGTTTTATGAGCAAAATGCGAATACAACAATCCCTAAAGCAATTGTAGAAGAGTGGGAGAAAGTTAAGTAATCCACATCTTACTCCGAAAAAATGGCTTTGATGATAGACTCCCTCAGAAATGAGGGAGTTTTATTTTCACGAAGAATTACGGGGGGTAGGTGTATCCGAGCCGTTAGGCTTGAACGCATATAAAACATGCACACTCATTGTAATTATATTTTTTAAATTATAGTATGCCTTCTACAGTTAAAAGACAATCAGCTGCTGTAATGTTTACTGATATTGCAGGCTATACGAGTATCATGGCAAGTGATGAGGAGAAAGCACTCTCCCTATTACAAGAAAAACGTAAAGTCCTTAAACCTCTTATTAAAAAACATGATGGAATATAT
>JASMKZ010000333.1 GCA_030748955.1 Fidelibacterota bacterium
CCCGGCTGAAACATATCCTCCTGGGGAATTTATATATAGGAATATATCCTTATCAGAATTTTCTGCTTCAAGAAATAATAATTGAGCAATAATTAAAGATGCTACTGTATCATCGATTGGCGTACCTAAAAATATAATTCTTTCTTTTAATAATCTTGAATAAATATCATATGCGCGTTCAGTTCGCCCAGATTGTTCTACAACCATTGGAACTAACTGTGCAATTTCACTTTTAGTCATTATTCATTCCTTTCTTTTTCCGCTTCTTCACGAAGTACTTTAGTATGAACTTTAACATCGTTAATCTTTGCAAAATCTTCTAAATAGGTCAACACCTTTTTTTCTATTAAGTCATCTTCAATACGTTGACGATTGCTTGGCTTTTTATAATATTTTTTTATTTCTTTAGAATGATCTGGTGAACGTTCTAATAATTTTTGAATTTCATCCTCTACATCATCTTTCGATACTGAAATATCCTTATGATTTGAAATAATTGCTTTACGAATTAGATACCAT
>JASMKZ010000334.1 GCA_030748955.1 Fidelibacterota bacterium
GCTTGATGCTGTACTGGGCGGCATGCTCAGGGTGATCCACGCAACAAAAACTGAAGGAAGCAATTTTGAAATGAACCCCAGGATTCAAGCTTATTTTCAGGACCGGCTAGGTCTTACACAGGACCAGGTCCAGTATGTAAAGGATGTATCTCTGAGAATTGCTAAAGGTGGGCGCTGATACACCTATTTTATAAGCTAAAGGAAAAAAACATATAAAAAACCCCACATTCGTGGGGTTTTTTGTTTGTGGGATGATGGGTAGATAAGCCCACAAACATTATAATGCTATTTTTTATGATATTTCAAAACCTTAAAAAAACCTTACGGAAAAATTGAAGGATTTGTTGATTTCCGGCTCAGAAGTTTATATAAAATGACATCATCTTGAAATGTCACAATTAGTGACAAAATGTTGGCAATGTATCAATATATGACAGATCTTGTAGTCAATGTGATATAATATTATCTATTTTCTTGATGAGAAAATAAATATGACAAAATTATCTGAATTTTGGTACA
>JASMKZ010000335.1 GCA_030748955.1 Fidelibacterota bacterium
AAACGTTCTATGACTGATCAATCGACGTCATCGCCTTTGAAAAAAGAAAAGTTTAAAAAAGCCGGAAAAACTATTAAATCTGCAAAAAAAAAGAATAAAATTAGAAAAAAGTAATTATAAGTTGTATAAATGCATTTCGCTGATTCTATATGAAAGACAGAATTGAAGAACACATGAATACTCTTATCCCAATGGTTGTTGAACAGACGAGCAGAGGTGAGAGAGCATATGATATTTATTCAAGATTATTAAAAGAAAGAATCGTTTTTTTGGTGGGCACAGTTAATGACAGTGTTGCTAGTTTAATCACAGCTCAGTTATTATACTTGGAGTCCGAAAATCCAAAAAAAGAAATATCTTTTTACATTAATAGCAATGGAGGATTAGTAACGGCCGGATTAGGAATTTATGATACTATGCAATTTATAAAACCTCCAGTTTCTACTTTGTGCATAGGCCAAGCTTCCTCTATGGGTTCTTTTTTGTTGGCCGCAGGAGAAAAAGGAAAAAGACTTTC
>JASMKZ010000336.1 GCA_030748955.1 Fidelibacterota bacterium
AATACGCCACCCACGCTGGCAAGAGCCGCTTCACGATCAATTCTTAAACATTTGTTACAGAGAAAAAATCCTGATCGAAACCATATCCTTTATAATCCTTTCCAGGGGAATAAATAATTATTAGGATGTAATTATCAGCCCTAATAAGGAACAGGATAAATCTAAACATCAATCCCCCCACTTCGTGGGGTTTTTTGTTTATAGACATTTAGGACTGTCAGTCCTTACATTTACTCTGCTGGAAGATTCTTTATAGTATTCAGACTAATCATTTTTTGCAGTTCAAAAAACTAATATTGTTAAAATAGGGAAATATGCTTGATGAGATTAAATAGAACCGCATTTATTTTTTTATGTACATCCCTACTTTTCGGGAAATCATATACGATTGATAAGGTCAAAATTGAATCAACAATCAGGGCAGATGGGATCGTTCAAATAACAGAAAAAAGGACCTATAATTTTCAAGGTAGATTTAGTTATGCATATCAAAAAATTGATAAAAAACTATTTAAG
>JASMKZ010000337.1:0-231 GCA_030748955.1 Fidelibacterota bacterium
TAGAGATTTATATAAATAAATTTTAAAGAATATTCATCAGATATGGATAAAAATAAAAAAGGGTGGAATTTCCACCCTTTTTTTATAACCGTTAGGTTTTATTTATTTCTCTTCCACAACCTCAAAATCTGCATCTTCAACTTCAGCTTCAGATGTGGTATCTGATTTGCCTGAAGAATCACTACTTCCCGGAGTTGTTTCTTCCTGATTTTGCTGAGCCTGGTACATTTT
>JASMKZ010000337.1:241-516 GCA_030748955.1 Fidelibacterota bacterium
CAATAGGCTTCTTCTCATCATCGGTAATTTTATCACCTGCTTCTTTTAATTGAGATTCAGTCTGATAAATCAATTGATCAGCAGTATTATGCGTATCAACAGTTTCCTTTTTGGATTCATCTTCTTTGGCATGTTTTTCAGCATCTGTTTTCATCTTTTGGATTTCCTCTTCCGTAAGCCCGCTGGATGCTTCAATACGGATTGACTGCTCTTTACTTGTCGCTTTATCAACTGCAGATACATTGAGAATACCATTGGCATCAATATCAAAGGTT
>JASMKZ010000338.1 GCA_030748955.1 Fidelibacterota bacterium
GGCCATAAATCAGGCGATAACGATTGGAAGGATGTAAATTCAACTTTTACCGACCCAGGTATTATGCTTGGCTACAGATATGTACCAAGTTTTATATTTAATGAAAGGTTATTCATTGAAGCATATGCAGGGGGAACCTATAGTATGTCCAATCTTGAAGATGGGGATGTTACCTTAACAGATGACGAAGGTGAGAAACAAGGTGGAAACTTATTTGAACCAGATTTCAACCTTTATATTGGCTTCAACTTTTAATTATAACTTTATTTACAGTATCAAGCCCCACATTCGTGGGGTTTTTTGTTTGTGGAATGATGGGTAGATTTAATGTATAAAAAGGAGATAATCATGAGGAAATTGTTTTTTTCATTGTTGATAATATCAATATTCATTGTTTCATGTACTCAATCAGACACTACTAGTCGATTTCCTGAAGGCAAATACATCCAATGGCGTAGTGAAAATGAAACAGCAGATGCATTGGTACTAAAAGGGATATTCCTATATATGAATG
>JASMKZ010000339.1 GCA_030748955.1 Fidelibacterota bacterium
GATGAGGATAAATTAACCGCTATGGGTGCCCAAGCACTTAGTCTGGGGAAACCAAAGGCCACGGAAGAGATCGTCGATAAAATTTTTGAGGTCGCCCGCAGCTGATGTTCCGACACGTTAAGAAATTACATTTTGTAGGTATTGGCGGAATTGGTATGAGCGGTATCGCTGAACTGCTATTGAACCTGGGTTTTAAGATCACTGGATCTGATATCAATGATTCTCCTGTAATCGAAAATTTGAAAAATAAAGGTGCGGAAGTGGCCCAGGGACATGCCTCTAAAAATGTAACCGATACGGATGTACTGGTCTATTCCAGCGCGGTGCAGGAAGATAATCCGGAAGTTATTGCTGCTCAGGAAAAAGGCATTCCTGTTATTCGCCGAGCAGAAATGCTTGGGGAATTGATCGCCTTGAAAGAAACCAGTATCGGTGTGGCCGGTACGCATGGAAAAACCAGTACATCTTCCATGGTGGGTACAGTGCTCAGCCAGGCCAAACTGGATCCCACGC
>JASMKZ010000033.1 GCA_030748955.1 Fidelibacterota bacterium
CTAGTTACGTCTTATACCTAACTTAATTCTCAAAAAAATTACTACCCATCACTAATGGTAAACTGAATTTAGGCACTTGGCAGGGGATTTATCTATGTGAACATCGTAATTATAGCCGAGAAAGAAAATTGGTCATAACGGCTTGGGGAGAATGAATTAAACATAATTCGTACCCATTATCCATCATGTGGCAATCCACTGAAGAACAGATCAATAATTCTCAGATGATGAACTATATACAGTTCGTCAATCAAAAGTTTGGACTTTCCCCTTTTATATAAAATTCCTAAATTTCCGCAGCTAATCCCCTTAATAATCTAATATGACAGACAAAAAATTATCTTACGGAAGTTATCTGCAACTAGACAGGCTACTTGATAGTCAAACCCTAAAATCCACTGAATCGGGTAATTCAGTCCATGATGAGATGCTCTTTATTATCATCCATCAGGCCTACGAACTCTGGTTTAAACAAATTCTGCATGAATTAGATTCTGTGTTGTTTATGTTTAAAGGCAATTATGTGCAGGAAGAGAACCTGGGAACGGTGGTAAATCGTTTTGATAGAATCATAGAAATCCAAAAATTATTGGTGACTCAAATTGGAATCTTAGAAACCATGACACCCATGGACTTTCTGGAATTCCGTGATTTGCTCACACCATCATCAGGATTTCAATCCGCTCAATTTAGGCTCATAGAAAATAAGTTGGGTATGCACGCCGAGGATAGAATTCAATATGGCAAGCAGCGCTATGAAAAGTTTTTAGATGAGGCTGATTCTAAAACAGTATTGAGATCAGAGGAGGATGACTCATTATTTAATTTGCTTGAAAAATGGTTAGAGCGAACTCCCTTTCTTCAAATGGATGAATTCAATTTTTGGATATCCTATCAAAGGGCTGTTGAGCAAATGATTCAAGGTGATATTGTGCGCATTAAGAAGAATACACAATTCGATGATGAAACCCAAAAAAATAGTTTGAAACAGTATGAGGGAATTAAACGGACTTATAATGCGCTTTTTGATAAAAATAAATATGTCCAGCTACAAAAAGAAGGACACCGTCGACTTTCACAAAAAGCAACATTGGGCGCTTTATTTATTCAACTTTATCGTGATGAACCCATTTTACAGCTTCCTCACCGTTTATTAACCCAGCTTATAAATGTGGATCAACTATTTACCTCATGGCGAAATCGGCATAGGCTTTTGGTATTCAGAATGATAGGTGTAAAAATTGGTACGGGCGGATCTACAGGTCATGCTTATTTAAAGAAAACAGCAGAGAAGCATTCTGTGTTTAGAGATTTTGCTAATTTATCTACTTATATTATTCCAAGGTCATCATTACCAGAACTACCACAAGAACTTAAAAAAGAATTGGGATTCTACTTTACACATGGAAAATAATTTGACTACCTCACTTAAAGGACTCAATACCCTCATCTGTGGCGCTACTTCAGGAATTGGCAAAGCAACATCTATTGAATTCTCCAATTTGGGTGCCAATGTTACCCTATTTGCCAGAAATGAAGATAAGCTAAAAGATACTTTGTCAAGACTCACTCATAATGAAAATCAATCGCATCAATATTTAGTAGGCGATTTTGATAATAGTGATGGAATTAAATTGACAGTTGAGAATCATATTGAAAATGGAAACCAATACCATATTCTCATAAATAATTCTGGGGGACCTAAGGGTGGACCCATTGCAAAAGCGAATCCTGAAGAATTTATAGACGGATTCAATCGCCATTTAATTTGTAATCATATTTTATTTCAGGCTCTCCATTCAGGAATGAAAAATTTCAACTATGGACGTGTCATCAATATTATTTCTACCTCAGTAAAACAACCTATTCCCGGATTAGGTGTATCAAATACCATTCGTGGAGCAGTGGCATCATGGGCAAAGACGCTTTCATTTGAAGTAGGTGCAGATGGCATCACCATAAATAATATCCTCCCCGGCTTCACTGATACTGAACGATTATCTTCATTAATTGATGCAAAATCTAATGCAGAAAATATTTCTGTAGATGTTGTGTCTGAGGCTATGAAAAGTACCATTCCTGCAGGTCGATTTGGCAAGCCAGAGGAAACGGCTAAAGCCATTGCTTTTTTAGCATCTCCTGCGGCAGGATATATCAATGGTGTAAGCTTGGCAGTTGATGGTGGAAGACTGAGTTGCATTTAAGATTAATAATTTAATTTTATGTTAAAAATTCAAAATTTCATCAATGGTGAATTGATTCAACCCAATTCTGGTGATTACTTTGATAATTCATCACCAGTTACTGGAAAGATTTATTCTCAGGTTTCAGACAGTGATGAAACGGATATTGATAACGCTGTTGCCTCTGCAAAAGAAGCATTTAAAACATGGAGCAAACTTCCCAAAAAAGAACGCTATGATCATATTATGCGTTTGGCTACTGAGATCGAAGCGCATTTTAATGAAATGGTGGAAGCTGAAAGTAAGGATAATGGTAAACCCGAATGGCTGGCACGTGCAGTGGATATCCCCCGGGCATCTGAGAATTTTAGATTTTTTGCCACTGCTTCTCTTCATTTTGATTCAGAAATTCATGAGATGGATGGAAAAGCCCTTAACTATACCCTCCGCCAGCCGGTGGGAGTTGTAGGCTGTATTTCTCCTTGGAATTTACCACTATATCTGCTCACCTGGAAGATCGCACCAGCCCTGGCAGCCGGAAACACCGTAGTTGCCAAACCTTCAGAGGTAACGCCCATGACGGCCTTTATGTTTAGTGAAATTTGTAAAAAAATAAATTTTCCCAAAGGCGTAATTAATGTAGTACATGGCTTTGGCCATAAAGTGGGTGATGCACTCAGCAAACATCCAGATGTGCCCATTATTTCTTTTACGGGTGGAACCGCCACGGGAGAAAAAATTGCTGCTGTTGCTACTCCCATGTTCAAAAAGATATCATTAGAATTGGGGGGTAAAAATCCCAATATTGTTTTTGAAGATGCGGAGTTTAATAAATCAGTGGATATGGCTGTAAAGGCGGCCTTTTCAAATCAAGGACAAATATGTCTTTGCGGATCTCGCCTATTTGTACAGAATTCCATTTATGAAAAATTCCGTGATAGCTTTGTAGAAAAAACAAAATCCCTTAAAGTTGGGAATCCAAAAAATGATGACAGCAATTTAGGTGCGGTGGTTTCTAAGCAACACATGGAAAAAATTCTTGAATGCATTGAACTGGCTAAATCTGAAGGGGGTGAAATTTTAACAGGTGGAAAACGATTAATTTTAGATGGAGATTTATCTGGGGGTTACTATATTGAGCCCACCATTATTGAAAATCTCTCACACTCATGTAGAACCAATCAAGAAGAAATATTTGGACCAGTTGTTTCTATCATCCCTTTTGCAAATGAATCTGAAGTGATTGAAATGGCCAACTCCACAAAATATGGTTTATCCGCAAGTATTTTCACAAAAGATGTGAGCAAAGCCCATCGTGTGGCAGCGGCTATTGATTCTGGGATTGTCTGGGTGAATACCTGGATGCTGCGAGATTTACGCATTCCATTTGGCGGTATGAAAAGTTCTGGTGTAGGCAGAGAGGGTGGATTCAAATCATTGGAATTTTTTACAGAACCCAAAAATGTGTGTATAAAAATATGAGTATAAATAAATTTAACAGCCAAAATGCACCAGAACCCATAGGACTCTACCCCCACGCCCGAAAAGTGGGAGATCTCTTGTTTCTCTCCGGCGTGGGACCACGTGAACGAGGAAAGAAAGAAATTCCCGGAGTTGAATTAGATGATAATGGAAACGTTCTCTCTTACGATATTGAAGCCCAATGTCATTCTGTTTTTTCCAATGTAAAAGCTATTCTTGAAGATTCAGGAACAACTTGGGAAAACTTGATAGATGTAACAGTATTCCTTACCAATATGAAGGATGATTTTCAAACCTACAACCGTATTTATGCTGAATATTTTATAGATAATCAGCCATGTAGAACCACAGTCGAGATTAATTGTTTGCCTACGCCAATTGCAATTGAACTGAAATGTATAGCCGCTATATAAATATAGTTCCACTAAAACATGGAAAGCCAAATAGAAAAAGTGACATTCTGTCCTTATAGTAAAGGAAAAAAACATGCAAATGCCCATTAATTTTAAAAACTGGATTGATGAAAACCGCCATCTGCTTAAACCACCCGTTGGGAATCAGGTAGTTTATAAGGATAAGGAATTTATTATAATGGTAGTGGGTGGTCCTAATGTGCGCAAGGATTATCACATAAATGAAGGGGAAGAATTTTTTTATCAACTTGAAGGAGATATGATATTAAGAATTAGACAGGGTGGAAAACCAAAAGATATTGAAATAAATGAAGGTGATATTTTTCTTCTTCCACCCAAAGTACCCCACTCGCCCCAGCGTTTTGAAAGTACGGTTGGTTTAGTTGTAGAGAGGAAACGATTCAAAGGAGAGTTGGATGGATTTCGGTGGTACTGTGACAAATGCCATCAGAAACTTTATGAGGAATTTCTACCTCTTACCGATATTGTGAAACAGCTCCCGCCCATATTTGATGGGTTTTGGGCAAATGATAATGCTCGATCATGTGAATCTTGTTCTGCTTATTTAGAGAAGCCATAGCGTGTTCAAGATAGATATCCACACTCATATCCTTCCGGAGAACCTAAATGAAGTAACAAATACATTTTCTGATCCTCGATTTCTGAGGATGGATCCCATTGATGATCAATCTGCCATGCTTAGAAAAGACGGCACAGCCTTTCGAAAAGTAGACTGCAACTGCTGGAATCATCAAAAACGAATACAGGAATGTGATACTTCAAGAGTTGATGTGCAGGTTTTATCCACAATTCCCGTTTTATTTTCATATTGGGCAAAAGATGATGAAGGATTGATGCTTTCCAAATTCTTAAATAACCATATTGCAAAAGTTGTTAGGGATGAACCAAGTCGTTTTATTGGATTAGGTACGGTACCCTTACAGAATCCAAATATGGCAATTGCCGAAATGGATCGCATTGTGAATGAACTAAAATTCCCCGGAATTGAAATCGGCTCGAACGTTAATGGAAAAAATCTATCTGAGGAGAATTTTCACCCCATATTTGAACATGCAGAAAAAATTGGTTGTTCTATTTTTGTCCATCCCTGGGAAATGATGGGACAGACTGAGATGCAGAAATACTGGTTACCCTGGCTGATAGGGATGCCGGCAGAAACATCGCGGGCAATCTGCTCGCTGATTTTTGGCGGTGTTTTAGAGAAATATCCTAATTTAAAAATTGCCTTTGCCCATGGCGGCGGCGCATTTCCCTTTACTGCCGGGCGAATTGATCACGGTTTTAATGTACGTCCCGATTTATGTGCAGCAGATAATGAAGTATTGCCCTCATCTTATTTAAAACAATTCTATGTAGATTCATTGGTTCATGATGAGAATGCCATGAATTTTATAATCAAAACCATGGGGGCTGAACGTATTGCCATGGGCTCCGATTATCCATTCCCCTTAGGTGAGCATCATCCCGGAAAGTTGATTGAATCCATGGATTTATCAAATGTTACTAAACAACGATTACTTGCAGGCACAGCACTGGAGTGGTTGGGGCTCAATGAAAATGAATTTACTAGAAGTTAGTCCTACGGATTTAAACTATGCCTTGGAGCAGGATCAAAATGATCCGCTGGCTCATTTTAGAGAGCGATTCCATTTACCAAAGACAGATTCTGGAGAGCCATTTATTTATTTTTGCGGAAATTCTCTAGGGCTCCAGCCAGATACAGCGTCTCAATTTGTCAATGAAGAATTAGATACATGGAAAAAATTGGGCGTAGATGGTCACTTGGCAGGGAAACGCCCTTGGCTGCCTTATCATGAATTTTTAACCCAATATTCTGCAGATATTGTAGGAGCGCTGGAGAAAGAAGTGGTGGTGATGAATTCGTTGTCTGTTAATCTAAATTTACTTATGACTTCCTTCTATCGCCCCAACGATCAAAAGAAAAAAATTTTCATGGAACATAATACATTTCCTTCAGACCGATATGCAGTGCAATCTCAACTTAAATTTCATGGCAATAACCCAATTGATGATTTAATAATCCTCACTCCAGATGATGGAGCCAATATTACCACCAATAGGATTTTAGATTACTTTGATCAGAATGGTAGTGAAATTGCCATGGTGCTTATTGGAGGCGTGAACTATTACTCAGGGCAAGCCTTTAATATGAAGGCTATTACAAATAAAGCCCATGAGCATAATTGTTTGGTGGGGTTTGACTTAGCCCATGCCACCGGAAATATTAGACTGAAACTCCATGATTGGGGAGTGGATTTTGCGGCCTGGTGTGGTTATAAATACTTAAATGGTGGCCCTGGTGCGCCGTCTGGAGTTTTTATTCATGAACGGCATTTAGGGTTGAAAGATATTCCTCGTTTTGAAGGTTGGTGGGGGCATGACAAGTCTACCCGATTTGCAATGTCTGATGAATTTGACCCGATGAACACAGCAGAGGCATGGCAATTATCAAATCCCTCCATTTTTGCTATGGCACCCCTTCTTGCCAGTTTAGAAATTTTTCATGAAACAGGAATATCTAACCTGAGAGAGAAGTCTGTTAGGCTCACTAATTATTTAGAATATTTAATTCAGGAAAATCTAAACAATAAAATTGAAATCATTACACCTTCAACTTCTAAAGATCGAGGCTGCCAACTCTCGTTACGCATGATTCATCCTATAGAAAACATCATGGATAAATTGCACAAAACTGGAATCATTGCCGACTGGCGGGAGCCAGATGTAATCCGCATTGCTCCGGTACCGCTGTATAATTCTTTTGGAGATTGTTTTGAATTTGTAGAGAGATTGGAAAAAATACTCCATGGATAAAATCACCATCATCGGGTCTGGACTTGCGGGACCGCTATTATCAATATTGCTTGCAGAAAGGGGTTACCAAGTTCACCTTTATGAAAAACGAGTGGATCCCCGAATCAATAAAATTTCAGCAGGGCGGTCCATAAATTTGGCATTATCCCACCGCGGAATTGAGGCCTTGAAACAAGCCAATGTATTTGAAATAGTTCAGCCGCATCTTATTCCTATGAAAGGCCGGATGATACATACTCAAAATGGAGAATTAGATTTTCAGCCATATAGCATAAATCCAGATGAATATATTAACTCTGTATCTAGGGCTGAATTGAATAAAATTCTAATGACAGCAGCGGAAAATTCCGGCAAGGTCAATATCCATTTTAATGAAGCTTTAATTGCAGTAGATGATGAAAAACTTACATTCTATACAGGAGAAACCATTCCCAATGAAGGAATTATAATTGGCGCAGATGGCGCAGGCTCTCAAATTCGAAAATATATTGATAGTCATAGCACTAGTCCATCTCATGCAAAACCACTCGGTCATGCCTACAAAGAACTGAATATTGCACCCAGTGATAATGGAGGGTTTCAATTAGATGCCAATTCACTCCATATTTGGCCAGGAGGTGAGTTTATGCTCATAGCCTTGCCCAATACAGATAAAACCTTTACCTGTACTTTATTTCTGCCAACGTCAGGTGATATGAGTTTTGAGAGTCTTAAAACGAAAGAAGAAGTGAATGATTTTTTTCAATCTAATTTTAATGATGCACTTCCTTTATTAGAAAATTTCCCCCAATCTTTTTTTCATAATACTACCGGAAGTCTAGCAACGGTATATGCTGATGAATGGCGATATAAAAACCATTGTCTTGTTGGTGATGCTGCCCATGCAGTGGTTCCATTTTTCGGACAAGGGATGAACGCCTCCTTTGAAGATTGCATTGTACTTATGGATTTTCTTGAAGAACATAAGGGAAACTGGGATAACACCTTAACAGATTATGCTAAACATCGAAAGCCAGATGCAGATGCCATTGCCCAAATGGCCATTGAAAACTACATAGAAATGCGGAATTCTGTAGCCCAATCTGAATATATTAACAGAAGGGAAACAGCCAATACTTTATATAAAAATTTTCCTACACAATTTATCCCCAGATATAATATGGTGAGTTTTACGTCTATTCCTTACTCTCAGGTATATGAACGTGGTGAAATTCAGAAAAACATCATTTCTACACTCAATGGTGAAAGTGTGGATCTAACGCTTGCAGAATCCCTCATCAATGAGCAATTACCTGAAATTTGATGCACATTACAATTGAGCATAATAACAAAAGTTACACCATGGATTCGCAGCAATATGTGGATATTTCTATTCCTTATCATTTTAATGGTGAACAGCCCAATTTTTACGATGTGGATAAAGGGAACCTCACGCCCTTGAAAACTGGGAATCAATCCTGGTCTGTTGAACATGGGGCAAGCTGTAATGTGCCGGAAATTTCAATGAATATTCACTGCACAGGAACTCATACTGAATCAGTGGGACATTTACTAAAAGATCCCGGTGATATTGGGGATGTATTGGTAGACACTTTTTTACCTGCAATTCTCATTTCAGTAAATTCCAATAATTTTGGAGATTGTGGCGAATCCTACCATTGCAATGTAGAAAAAGACGAAGCTATTATTTCCATGGATACAATAAAGTCAAAATTTGAGAAATGGTCAAGTTTTAAACCCACAACATTAATTATTCGTTCCCTCCCCAACGATGAGTATAAAAAGTCACTACGATTCAATGATTCAACACCTCCCTTTTTCACCAATGATGCATTACAATATATCTCAATATTGGGAATTAAACATTTAGTGGTGGACTTACCCTCAGTGGATCGTATGTATGATGGCGGAATTCTAGGAAATCATCGTATATTCTGGTGTGATAGTCAGAATCCACATGGAGAAGTAAATTCAGAATCTCAAAAAACCATTACAGAATTAGCATACATTCCAAGTTCGGTTGAAGATGGGTTCCACTTTCTGAACATCCAAATTCCTCACTTTGTCTGTGATGCAGCACCTAGCAGGCCATTACTTTATAAACCAGAATAATATATGCCACATGTAAAATTAGAACATACAGAAAATGTACAATGGAAGAATCCCATTCAGGATATTTTTCCTAAACTACAAACTGTACTAATTCAACATGCTAGAGTTAAACCGGAAAATTGTAAAAGTAGGGCAATGGAATTGAAAAATTTTTACAGCACCGGAAACAACCAACATGGCGGTTTCATTCATTTGGAAATCAGTTTACTTAGCGGAAGAGATGCAGAAGTAAAAACAAAAATAGGAAAGGAATGCCGTCAAATAATTCAAAGTTTTATTGAGAATATAGCTGAGATTCAAGTGAGCGTAGAACTTAGGGATATGGATCGCAATGGTTATTTTACTACTAACCAGTTACAATAATGGCCATAGTATACTTAGAACTCTCAATATTGAAATAAAAAACGGGAGATCAAATTAATCTCCCGTTCTCTTAAATTAGTACTACGTTAATTTTACCAGTCATCATCCTCTTCTTCTTCAATATATTCAGCCTGTTCTACAAGCCAACTATTATATTTTTCCTCTGTATCAATAGTTACATATCCTTTCATTCTATAATGGGAATTCCCACAAAGCTGTGCACATGCTATTTCATATCCTTTGCCTTCACGTTTAGTGCCATTTATTTTTTGTAGAAAATCATCTGTAGTCATCGTAGGAGTAAAGAAAAATGGAATCGTCATACCTGGTATTGCATCCTGCTTAATCCGCATTTCTGGTATACCGAAACTATGAATTACATCCTTAGATGATAGATGAATCATAACCTGCTGATTAACGGGCAAATGCATTTGGTTAATAGTAACAATATCATCAGCACCATTGCCATCTCTTACTAATCCTATGGGGTTTGACTCCTCATCCACTAGATTAATATCAGTATCTCCAAATTTACCATCATCGCCAGGATAATGAATATTCCATGCAAACTGCTGTGCAATAACACGTACATGATGAACTTCATTATTGTTTGGTAATGATGTTTTTAATTGAGAATATAATGGAATAGATAAACCAATAAGTAAAAAAGCTTCAAAAACAATTACACCATATTCGGCATACTGAGAATAGTGAGATTGAACACCATTATAATTCGCTTTTGGATTATTCTTACTATTAAACTTAATGACTGTAATTATGAGGTATGCTCCCCAACCAATAAATAATAAAATCATTAGCCAGTGTACCCAGCCAATCATATTATCAATCATATGACCATGACTAGATGAATTTATTGGTAAGCCTAAATACTTGCTTATACTTCCTAAGGATTCGATCATATTTTTTCCTCTAAATTAGTAATATTTTTTGTTCTGATAAAAATTGAAATAATAGAAAACAATATTGTACATAATATAAATCCAATAAAGCCCATTAAAGTTAATACTCCCATATTCATCCCATGGCTCATAGGAGCTTCTGGATTACCATAACAGACAGCACACGGAAATAGAACGTTCGAAAACAATATTAATATTGGTACTAATTTAATGAGCATTGATTTCTGAAATCTCCTTTAAAAACCATTTACTATAAATAAATAATCCTATACAAAGAGAAACTCCGATACATGAATAGAGGAGATAAATACTGTCCCCATTTAAAGTCCATTCTCTGTAACACCAATAGCCAAAGAATACTCCGAAGAGCGAAGAAATTAATATAAATATTTTATGAAATGATTTCAGAGACATAAAATTAATAACTCAAACTATTTAAATTCCATAATAGTGGAATAAAAAGAAGCAATACTAGAAAAAATACGGTTAACATTAAGATCCAATAGATCATTTTTTTCTCTGAGTTTAAATGCATGAAATTTGCTGCTACCAAATATCCTTTTATGGTTGCAATTAATAGTCCTACAAATATTGCCCCAGCAATTGAATCTTTTACATTGAAATCAACATAAGAAGCAATAACTGTTAAAGCGGTACCTATAAGCAGATAAATAAATACATTTCTATAATTAGTAATATGATGTCCTAAATTTTTATTTGACATAAATAGTTCCTTAGTTTAAAAGATAGAGAATGGGGAAAAGAAATATCCAAACAAGATCAACAAAATGCCAATAAAGACCTGCAACTTCAATTCTATTAGTGAATCGTTCTGGCTCTGAGTTCCACATACTAATACCAGGTCCCCATAAATAGGCTAAAACAACTATTCCTCCAACAATATGTAATCCATGTAAACCAGTTAAAGTGAAATAGAGCGCCATATAGGTGTCATGTGCAGGTACAAAACCTTCATGTATTTTATGGGAATACTCAAAGTATTTAACCACCAAGAAAATTAGGGCACAAACAATTGTAGTTCCCAAATACATTTTGTATTTTCCAAGATTTTTTTGTTTAAGAGCTACCCAAGCCATAACCATGGTAACACTTGAAAGGATCAATATAACGGTATTAAATGTAGCATGTGGGATGGTGTCTTTTAAAAGATGGATTATCGAACCATGCTCTCCAATTGGAGGCCATACTGGCGCACCAGTTCGAAGTAGTATGTACGCTGAAAAAAGTCCTCCGAAAAGCATGATCTCAGAAGCTAAAAAGAGCCATATACCAAGCTTTGAATTATATAATCCTGTGTCTTCTCTTAGTTCTACATTATATGGAATTTCCATAAATATTCCTTAATTAATTTTGTGTTTGAGGAGTAAAATCTGTTGATTCACCAGGCACACTATATTCATATGGGCCTCTGTGTACAACAGGTGTTTTTTCAAAATTACCGTGACCTAATGGTGGTGAAGTAGTGTCCGTCCATTCAACAGTAGTCGCATTCCATGGATTAGGATCAGGATTAGGACTCTTATCTGCTAATAATGTTTTTATTAAATTATATATAAAGGGAATTTGGGCAACAGCCAATAGCCAGGCAGAATAAGACATAACTACATTCCAATGTAAAAATTCCTGTGCATGAGCATATGAGGCACCACCATCTGAAAGTCTTCTTGAAACGCCACCCAAGCCTTGAATTAACATTGGCCAAAAGAGTCCATTCATAAAAATAAATGAAAAATAAAAATGAACTTTCCCCAATGTTTCGTTCAACATTTTTCCTGTCATTTTTGGGAACCAATAATAGATGCCTGCAAAAATAGCAAAAATAGTACCAGGTGCTACAACATAATGGAAATGACCGATAACATAATAGGTGTCATGTAAGTGAATATCTGGCGTTGATAAACCTAATGGAAGGCCTGTTAAACCTCCAATTCCGAACATGGGCATCCAGCCCAGTGCAAATAGCATGGGAGTAGTAAATCGTATTGACCCTCCCCACAAAGATAACATAAAACAGGTTAGGATAATAACAGATGGAACTGAAATGATCATTGTAGTAGTTTGAAAAAATACACTCATACCCTGCCCCATTCCCGTTAAGAACATATGATGTGCCCAAACTAGAAATGACATGAAACCAAGAAATGTTGCTGAATATACTAGTGATTTATATCCCCAAATTGGTTTACGAGTGTTATTGGCAATAACTTCAGCAAGAATACCCATGCCTGGTAGTATTAATACATAAACTTCTGGGTGGGCTAAAAACCAGAATAAATGTTGCCATAAAAGTGGGCTCCCCCCCCCACTAACCTTTAGTATTTCTCCTCCTATTACTAATCCGGATGGTAAGAAGAAGCTGGTTCCAAATACACGATCCATTAATTGGAAAATGCCAGCAGCTTCAAGTGGAGGGAATGCTAAAACAAGTAAAAATGAAGTGACCAATTGGCTCCAAACAAAAAATGGTAGACGCATCCAGGTCATACCCTCTGCTCTAAGCTGCACAATAGTCACAATAATATTCATAGAGCCTAGAAGAGAAGAAGTAATTAAAAATACCATACCAATAAGCCAATATGTTTGACCAGTTGTTGCTATATCAGAGAGTGGAGGATATGCTGTCCATCCGGAATTTGCAGCACCGCCAGGCAGAAAAAAACTAACTAGCATAACTACACCACCAACAAAATATACCCAGTATGAGGCCATATTTAGTTTTGGGAAAGCCATATCTGGAGCACCAATTTGTAGAGGAACTAAATAATTGCCAAAAGCACCTACAATAATAGGTACTACCCCTAAAAATATCATTATGGTTCCATGCATCGCGCCAAATACATTATATAAGTCAGCAGGTAAATTGCCATCACTGGCAAAACCATTTAGATCTGCTAGCCATTTTACTAGACTGCCTACGATTGGAACTGCTGTATCTGGATATGCAAGCTGCCAACGCATAACCATCATAAGTGAAAATCCCAAAAATAAAAATAACAATGCTGTTATTCCATATTGAATTCCGATCACCTTATGATCAGTTGAAAATATATACTTCCGCCAGAAACTTTCTTCGTGATGTGAATCAGACACTAGATCCTCCAGATTCGTAAAAAATTATATTATGCTTGAATTACACTGATATGGCATGTAAGAACAGGAAAAATTTATTGAAGATTTTCTATACAGTCAAAAAGAATTTTGCATTCATTTAAGGGCAGGATTTGTTTCCTTAGCCAAATATTATTTATCAATAAAATATATAAATACTCAATAAATTATGGGGTTTAATAATAGCCTTTATTTCTTGAATAACAAAAATCTACTAATATTTCTAAAAGTAGCAGGTGTAATTCTATCATTATATCTGTTTCTTGTTGGTATCAACGGGTTATCAGCAGGAATAAAACATTTGGGTGGTGACTTTGCTGAAAAGATGCTGTCAACTACCAGCAATCCGTTTATAGCCTTATTTATAGGGATTCTTTCTACCACTATTTTTCAAAGTTCATCCACCACTACCTCATTAATTGTAGGTATGGTAAGCAGCGGTGCACTGAATTTAGGAGGAGCAGTCCCCATGATTATGGGTGCTAATATTGGCACTACGGTGACCAATATTATAGTTTCTATAGGACATATTAATAGGGGGAATGAATTTAAGCGGGCATTTTCTGCGGCAACCGTTCATGACTTCTTTAATGTATTTGCAGTTATTTTACTATTCCCAATTGAAATTGCCTTTGGGCTACTGGAAAAAACTGCTTCAGGATTAGGCTCCTTGCTTTTTGGTACCGTTAGTGTCAGTAATGAGTTTAACAGCCCAATTAAGGCTGGTATCAAATGGGGTGTTCATCAAATAGAGAGCCTATGTTTTGGGAATAATATTATATTTATCATAGTCAGTGTTTTACTAACCTTTGCAATGCTATATTCTATTGTAAAACTATTAAGGAGTTTAGTTTTAGATAATGTACAGCAGTTTTTTGATCAGTATATATTCAAGACGGCATTTCGTGGTATTTTATTTGGAATGCTATTAACTATTATGGTGCAAAGTTCATCAATTACCACCTCCACCATTGTTCCCCTTGCAGGTGCAGGAGTACTTACTCTAAGGCAGGTATATCCATTCACTCTAGGTGCCAATCTTGGCACCACTATAACTGCATTATTGGCAGCACTCACGCTTAACGTAACTGCATTAGTAGCTGCATTTGCACATTTATTTTTTAATATCTATGGAATTCTGATTATTTATGTCAATCCAATATTTAGAGATATCCCCATTAAACTTGCTAACTGGATTTCAGAGGTTGCCATAAAAAATAAATTTATACCACTTATTTACTTAGTTTGCTTTTTCTTTCTTTTTCCATTTTTAATCATACTTATAGGGAGACAATAATGTTTAAACAAATCTTTGAGATTTTCAAATCAGACAGTTTATATGAGCAGGCACTCAGTGAATGCCATGAAATGCTAGATATTGATCTAACTATGTTTAAAGAATCGATAAAATCACTCAGAGAATCAGATTCAACAGATATAAACATTGATATTTTTGCAATGGATAAAAAAATAAATGAATTCGAAAGGGATGTCCGAAGAAAAGTTATGACTCACTTAGCTATTGGAGGAAAGGAAGATATTGGATCCGGCCTGGTTCTAGTAAGTGTTGTAATTGATATTGAGAGGATTGGAGATTATACCAAAAATATTTATGATTTGGCAGTAAACCATCCAAAAAAATTAATTGGAGGGAGCATTGAAGATCGACTTTCTGAAATAGAAAAGATATCATTTAATCTATTTGAAGAATCTATTTATGCATTTAAAAATCAAGATATTGAAAAAGCTCGTGGATTAATGGGACATTACAAAGATAATATCTCTTCGCAAAGTGACGCTATCACCAATGAGATAATAACGGGCGAAGTTAGTGATTTAGATGTAGGGTCAGCCTCTGCAGTAGGGTTGTATTCTCGCTACTTAAAAAGAATCGCTGCACATTCAAGAAATATAATATCTAGTGTGGTAAATCCATTTGAACGTATTGGGTATCCAGAGAAATGAATAAATTTATTTGGCTCTATCTCTCTGCATTTGGGATTATGTTTGCCATATTATCTTGGAGCCAAGAGTCTGGATTGCTTTCAAAAGATATTGGATCTGGAAAAGGCTTCTTAGCATTATTAACTGGTTCGGCTCTGTATTACATGGTTGGTAGAAAAATTTAATAAATAGGAGAACAAATGAAAAAATTATTAATGGTATTAAGTATAATCGGTTTCATATTTGCAGAAGGTAAGATTAGCGGTGTTACCTATTTTGATTTTAGTGCCACCGATACAAAATCAGCCTTTTATTTTAAGCGGCAATATTTTGGTTATGGCGGAGAGGTTTCAGATAAAGTAAGTTTTAAAATTTTATTTGATGTTGACAGAACCAATTTGGGAACAACTCAAGATAAAAAAGGTGATGAAATTAGTGAAGACACACGGCTAGTTACTTTCCTTAAAAAAGCTCAGGTTAATTATAAATCCTCAATTGGCAATTTCAATTTTGGATTAATTGGAATGAAT
>JASMKZ010000340.1 GCA_030748955.1 Fidelibacterota bacterium
CTGAAGGAATTAGAAAAAGAGCAGAATAAGCTTCAAAGTGATTTATCTCGTAAGAAAAACCTACGTTCAGAAAAAGAAATTGAAAACACTCGCCTATCTAAAGATAAAAAGCGTAAAAAGAATTATCTTAACCAAGTGAATGAAGATAAATCTAAGCTTGAAAAAGATTTAAAAGACAAACAACGAATGATTGCTGAGATTGAATCCATCATTAAAAATTTGTTTAATGATAAAAAGGCAATGAAAAAACGTGAAGATGAATTAGCACGAATACGTGCCCTACAAAACAAGGCCACCAGTGGAAATTTTGCTAAAATGAAAGGTAAACTACCTTGGCCTGTGAATGGAAAAATTATTTCACGGTTTGGGAATCAAAAAAATAGAAAGCTTAATACCATTACTGAAAATGTAGGTATCGATATTCAAGCTCGAGTAGGAACTCCAGTTGAATCTGTTCTCGATGGTGTGGTAAGCATAATTACATTTATTAGAGGGCATGGGAATATTGTAATT
>JASMKZ010000341.1 GCA_030748955.1 Fidelibacterota bacterium
AATGATTATTTTATCAATCGCATTTGTTTTTTTATCGTCATTATATTTTTCCATACCCACTTTCTATAATTATGAAAATTTTGATAAAGAAATTCAAAAACAAATATCTAAAGATTTTAAATTAAATTTAAAAAATATTTCTAGTATTACATATTTAATGATTCCAACCCCACACTTTCTGATTGAAGAATGTGATATATATTTTTTAAACGAACCCAAAAAAAAAATTTTAAAAGTAAAAAATTTAAAAATATAAGATCAACAATACTTTTAAAAAAAATAATTAATGAAATAAAACAAAAAAATTATTTTATAAATAATCTTGATATAAACATAATTACTCAAGTGCCAAAAATTTCAAAACATAAAAATAAAATGATAAAATCTATTTCAGATATTTGTGAAATATCAAATAATCAAATTAATATAAAAGGAAAAACTACTGAAAAATTAGGCTTGATAGGAAAAGAAAAAGCTATAGCCTGTGAAGTAATAGCTTCTGTTACGAAATAT
>JASMKZ010000342.1 GCA_030748955.1 Fidelibacterota bacterium
TTGGGAAGCTCGGGTAATAGCCATTATACGACGCCCGCAAATTTTTCCATTTCAATCCTTCCTTTGAGGTGAGATAAATGTAAGCACCTATACTCCTAAATGTCTATAAACAAAAAACCCCACGAATGTGGGGCTATAAGGAACCTAAAAAATATGCTTATTCATAAAATAATTCAGAGTCAGTTTTTATCACAATTCCACCCATAGTACCTATAATAAAGCCTCCATCTGTCGTATGATTGATTTCAAATCCACCAAATCCATCAGTATATATATATGATGGATCTGCATTTGAAGTGGTTTCGTAAATCCATGTACCATTATTCTTATGTTCTGCGGTCCAAGCATAACCATCATTAGTAGTAGCAATTGAATAATATGGGATACGTTCCATCCATTTTAATCCCGAAACAACCTCATCATTCACATTGTTTCCCTCTTCATCTATCTGCATAATAAGGACTTTGGCTTTTTGACCGCAAGAACCTATATCGTAGAGATGAGCACATTTA
>JASMKZ010000343.1 GCA_030748955.1 Fidelibacterota bacterium
ATGTATCCGCGGCGGCAGCCGCAATTCTATTTGAACGGCTGCGGCAAATAAACAAGGAATAGGAATATGGCTTCTACCCATGATTACCATAATGATCCCAGGAATGATAATATCCTGATCTATATCAATGGTGAATATTTTCAGCGCTCAGAAGCGAAAGTTTCTGTTCTGGACAGCGGTTATCTACTGGGAGACGGCGTCTGGGAAGGGATTCGTCTGCACAAAGGTCACCTGGTTCACCTGGATGAACATTTAGATCGGCTATACTCCGGCGCAGAAACCCTGGCAATGGATATTGGCCTTTCCAAAGTGGAAGTAAAGCAGGCTTTGGAAACCACCATACAAAAAAACGGAATGAAGTCAGATGTCCATATTCGTCTCATTGTTTCCCGGGGAATAAAGAAAACACCCTACCAGAGTCCGAAGGTTACCATGGGCAACCCAACGGTTGTTGTCATCCCCGAATACAAGAAAGCCAGCGAGGAGGTAAAAAAGAAAGGTATTACCTTGG
>JASMKZ010000344.1 GCA_030748955.1 Fidelibacterota bacterium
TTTTTAGATAAAATAATCACAAAATTAATTAGTTTTTCAGATGCCGGAAGTGATTTTTTATTCACATCATTCGTTTCCGACGTTGGATTGCATCCTTCGCTTTTAAATTTTGCATTCAGATTATTACCAACAATAATATTTTTTTCAAGTCTCATGGCAGTTCTATATCATTTTGGGATCATTCAAGTAATTATAAAATGGATAGCTAAGCTGATGCAAAAAACGATGGGCACAAGTGGCGCTGAAACATTAAGCGTAAGTGCTAATATTTTTGTTGGGCAAACAGAAGCACCCTTAATGATTCGTCCCTTTATTGGTCAGATGACTAAATCTGAACTTATGGTTGTTATGGTAGGTGGCTTTGCAACTGCTGCTGGAGGAGTATTGGCGATCTATGTAAAATGGCTGTCAGATATTCCTGGCATTGCTGGACACCTATTAGCGGCTTCTGTAATGTCGGCTCCTGCAGCTATAGCTATTGCAAAGATAATTTATCCTGAGGTAGATGCAT
>JASMKZ010000345.1 GCA_030748955.1 Fidelibacterota bacterium
ATGGGTCCTACAAATTCTATGTTTCCTTTAATTCTTTTTTTTATTTTTTTAAGCGGAATAATTTTGTGTTGGGCGTTATATAAAGCTGGCCTCATTAAATTATTCATTCCTGCATCCAGAATTATATAAATTTTATTATTACTTTTTTTAATATAAATAATTTTAGAAATTAAAATGGCTGTATTCCCAACAATAAATCTTCCAGGTTCAAAAATAATTTTTGCTTTGTGTTTTTTTAAAATTTTTTTAATTGCAGAAACATATTTTTTGTAATTTAATTTTTTAACATTTTTATTATAAGAGATTCCCATTCCACCTCCCAAGTCTATAAACTGAAATTTATAATTTGTATTTTTTATTGTTCTATCAATAATCTTAAGCATTTTTTCAAATGGTTGGTGATTTAAAATTTGACTACCAATATGAACGCTTATGCATTTAAGTTTGATAAATTTAGAATTTTTTGCATATTTTGCTAATTCCAAAAAATATTTTTCTGAAACTCCAAAT
>JASMKZ010000346.1 GCA_030748955.1 Fidelibacterota bacterium
CATCATCTCTTTTAGGACCAATTAATTTTATTGTAACTATCGTTCAACTCCGAGCTCCTGGACTGTCATGGTTTAGATTGCCTTTCTTTGTATGGGCTCAGTTTGTAACATCTTTTTTACTGGTTTTAGCTTTTCCACCATTGGAAGCAGCCGCTGTATTACAACTTATGGACCGAGTGGCGGGAACCAGTTTCTTTTTACCTAGCGGACTGGTTTATGCTGGTAGTGTTGTGGATGTATCTGGTTCAGGATCCCCACTTTTATGGCAACATTTATTCTGGTTTCTAGCTCACCCTGAAGTCTATGTGTTAATTCTCCCGGCTATGGGTATTGTGGGAGAGATACTGGCAAATAACACTCGCAAACCTCTATGGGGTTATAAATCAATGGTCTATGCAGCCGTATTTCTTGGATTTATGTCTTTCATTGTCTGGGCACATCATATGTTCCTTACTGGAATGGGAACAACTATGAGCGCATTTTTCCAAACCACGACCATGATTATTTCA
>JASMKZ010000347.1 GCA_030748955.1 Fidelibacterota bacterium
TAGTTTCATTTTTATCTAAAGTAATATTTATGCTGGTCGTTTCAATAGGGTAACATACTCCCCATAATTCTACAGAATTGCCACCGATAACACCAGCACAGTCTTCTTCTAAAAAATCACACCCAACAAACAACAATGCTAATATCAATAATTTCTTCATTTTATCTCCTTAATTAGATACCTAAAATTACACAAAATAAAAAAGCCCCACAAATGCAGGGCTTTACTCATTAAATGTTTGTTGAACAATTTTATCGCTCAGATAATTTGTTTAATTTAAAATTTAAAATGTAATGATAATTTTGAATAAGTCATACCTAAATGTATATTTAATTCAGTTTGAGTCGTTTCAGTATAATTATAGCCTTCATATTGATCATCGGTGGAAGCATCATAAAAAATCCAATTAAATCCTACATCTGCAACTAATGATAATTGTTCGGTGAAGTTATACTCAACAGAATGACTTGCCTTGAATCCCATTAAACTAAGAGCATCTGTTATTTCT
>JASMKZ010000348.1 GCA_030748955.1 Fidelibacterota bacterium
GACGAGGACCTGGTAAAAATTGAGAAAAAAATGGGTGAATTAGCAGCCAATGATCATGTAGTGACAAGGATGGAATTAACCCGCGGTGAAGCGGTCAAACTATTTAATGAAATGAACGAATCCTATAAAGTTGAAATAATTGAAAATATTGAAGGGGATGATAATATTTCTTCCTATACACAAGGGGATTTCACAGACCTTTGTCGTGGTCCCCACGTACCGCTAACGGGAAAGATCAAATACTTTAAACTACTGAATACTTCCGGTGCCTACTGGCGTGGCAATGAAAATAATAAAATGCTACAGCGTATCTATGGTACTGCATTTAGTTCAAAGAAAGAGTTAAACAAATACTTGAATTTTCTTGAAGAAGCAAAAAAGCGTGATCATCGTAAATTGGGTAAAGAACTTAATCTGTTCACATTTGATGAGGAAGTGGGCCCCGGTCTGCCCCTATGGCTGCCAAATGGTGCTGTTATGATTGATGAACTTGAAGCCCTAGCTAAGG
>JASMKZ010000349.1 GCA_030748955.1 Fidelibacterota bacterium
CTATCAGCACTAGATCCTTCCTCAATAATTTTTTTAACATACTCAACTTCATTTCTTGTTCCTAACTCATCCATGACATCATCAACAAAATCTAATAACTCATCCATCAGATCAGATATTGTTAACTCAATATTTTTACCAAAATCAATTAATTTACCTTTTGTCCCATCCTTCATTGCTCTCCATTTATTTTCAGCTATAAATCCAGAACGATATGGTCTCCATGTCATATTCTTACTTCGTAAACGAATTAATTTTGCAACTAGAGCTTGAATAACTGCAGCAATAGCAATTACTTCATCCACTTTTGTGGTACAATCACATATACGAAACTCTAGTGTTGGGAATTTTGGATGTGGTCGAATATCCCACCAAATTTTTGTTGGTTCATCAATGCAACCAGATTCAATAAGTGTTTCTACATATTTATCATATGAAGATGCAGAATCAAAATATTCAGGTGTACCAGTTCTTGGCAAATCTTCAAATACAATACTTCGGTATG
>JASMKZ010000034.1 GCA_030748955.1 Fidelibacterota bacterium
CATAGAAAAGAGTCCACCTGATTCATTCTCAGCAGTTTGAAAATGTATCTCACATTGTGGGTTATTATTAAAATATTTCATAAAAGATTTTTTTACACGATGTTCACTATTTTCTACTGCTGTGGCAATAAATGAGTAAGCATGGGATTTAGGTGAAATTAATCGTTGTAACACATTCCCCTTCATTTTTTCTAAGGCTTTTGGAATAACGGGGTATCCTTTACGGAGTGTGCCTGTACCAATATTGATATAAAAAATAACTTTATCTTTTACTTTTCGTTGAACAAAGGGGAAATTTTTTAGTATCACCCCCCATTGAATCAGAGTAGGGTTTTCCAAATTGGCATCTTCTAACCATTTATGATTTCTATTAACATGGGATAGATTTATATCATATAATCCTTTATATTGTTTAATATCGCCGCGTCGTATCCAATCAGGATAATTGATTAGTTTAATCCCCATTTTTTTCAGGCGGGAAGTTTCCTCCTGCATTTTGGATTTGCCATAAATATTTTGATCCTGAAACAATATCACATCAGGTTTATAGGAATCTACCCATTTCCAAAAATGGGGATGGTCTATTTCCATTTGCTCAGGGCCATCAACAATCTTTGAGCCATGCCACCTGAACGGAGAGAGCCAAGGGTATGCCCGTGAGTAAATTTGATATTCTATTCTATGAGGGTGCTTATCAAAGGTATGTACCCAATTTTTAGCTATATATCCCATGCCACATTCTCCCCAAGCGGTTACTAGCCCAACACGAACCTTATTCATCGATGATAGTCATCCAATTTGATTTATTCCGAATTTCAGGAAACCATTTGTACATAGGGCCAGAGAGATTCAAGTTATGTTTTTTTAAGGTATATTCTTTTGGATTTAATTCACGTGAGCCCTTTTTTCGCGTACTTTTGGAAGTTACTTTTTGTATTGCATTTGGGAGATATGCTGTAGGGGTATTATTAATAGTTGCATAATTATAAATTCTATACCAAAAATCAACATCACCTCCTCCCATAGATTTTGTGAAATTTTCATCATACCCTCTCACCAAATTGAAAAATTTCCTATTGAAAGCATAATTGGTACCTTGTAAAATGCTTTTGGAAATTCGGTTCAAAAATTTGCCCCTAATAATTGCCCCTGCAGTAAACTCATAATTTTCTAAGGCATTATAATGAGATTTAATTGTACCCGAATAAAATTGACCGTCATCATCTGAAAATAGAATTTTCTCATTTTTTGCAATCTTAACTGCTTTATTTAAATATTTTGGTTTTCTAAATTTTCTTTCTGAATAACCCCAATCAGAAGGATTAAATTCTTTTATAATTGTTCTTAATGGAGGTGGAATTTCTAACTGATTTAAGTCTAATACAATTTCTTCATCATCATTGAATATTAGAATTTCATCTACAAGATTTGAATCAACAGATTGTAAGCATCGTTCTAATCTGTCTGGACGACGAAATGTAAATATAGTTAGTGTTATCAGCTTATTTAGCCTCTAATAAAGAAGATGCGATAATTAGATCTGTGGGGGAGGTAATTTTTAAATTGCTGGAATCACCTTTTACAAATTCAATTTTTTTCTTAGGATTATATTTAAGCAGCATACCCACCTCATCAGTGCCATCAATCGATGAATTCAGCACTTCTAATATTAACGCTCTTTTAAAGCATTGAGGCGTTTGGACAGTTTTAATATGATTACGGTCAACAAAAGATACTTGTTTATCATTCAATCCAATGAGTGAATTTGTAGAATCCATTATAGGAGCAGAGACATGGGCTTTCTCTAAAGAATTTAGACAATCTGAAATAACCCCCGCAGTAACAAAAGGCCGAACCGCATCATGGATGAGTATATTTTCAGATTTAATGTTTGTGGCTAAAACCCCATTAAGAGAAGAATCTTGTCGCTTTGTTCCTCCTTCAACTACTATACATTCGGGATAGTTTTTGGTTGCATGGTCAACCCAATCATAGGGAGTGACAATTATCACCTCATGAATATCAGGGTGATTGAGAAAAGTTTCAACAGAATATGAGATAATTTCCCGTCCACAAAGATCGTGAAATTGTTTGGGCAAATCTAATCCGAGTCGAATTCCCCTACCTCCTGCAACAATTACTGTTGAATTCAATTACTTTTCACTTCCACCAAATTGGATATTATACAAGTGTTTGTACTTACCATTTATTTCCAATAATTTTTCATGAGTTCCTGATTCCACAATTTTTCCTTCATCCAACACAATTATTTGGTCCGCTTTTGTAATGGTTGAAAGCCTATGGGCAATAACAATAACGGTTCTGTTTTGAACCAATGTATCAATGGCGTCTTGAACTTTCCGTTCAGATTCTGTATCTAAAGCAGATGTAGCCTCATCTAAAATTAGTATATCTGGGTTTTTTAATAAAGCTCTGGCAATAGATATCCGCTGTCTCTGACCACCGGAAAGACGGGTTCCCTTCTCTCCGATGATAGTATCAAATCCATTAGGGAGATTATCAATAAACTCTAATGCATTGGCAGTTTTAGCTGCTTGGCGGATTTCGTCAATTCCAGCTTCAGGCAGGCCATAACTGATATTATGAGCAACCGTATCATTAAATAGAATTGTGTCTTGGGAAACGATTCCCATTAAACTGCGGAGGTTTTCAACTGTGAGTTTCCGAATATCTATTCCGTCAATTATAATTTCTCCACTACTGACATCATAAAACCGTGGAATCAAATCTGCAAATGTTGATTTTCCAGCTCCACTACTTCCTACTAATGCCAATACCTCTCCTCGATGAATATTTATATTAATACTTGATAAGATTAGATTTTCTGAATTTTCATATTGAAAAGAAACATTATTGAATTTTATGTGATTTGTAAACTCCTGAATTTCAACTGGCTGTATAGGATTAGTGATATTAGATTTAATATCAATTATACTAAAAACCCTTTCAGCTGATGCCAGTCCTCCTTGGATTTGAGCATTTACATTCCCCAATTTTCTAGCCGGTTGAAGCATTGCAAATAAATAAATAATAAATCTAATAAATCCATCAGGTGTCAAATGGCCATGTACAATCACTTCATTTGCTCCAATCCACAGAAGAATTACTCCTAATGAAATTCCAATTAAATCATTAATGGGAGTTGTGAGGTTCCGCAAATTTTCTTGTTTAAAAGTAAGGGAAAAATATTTTTTAGTTTCACTCATAAATCGTTTGACTTCAAATTTTTCCATTGCAAATGCTTTTACAACTCGAATTCCACTAAGTGTTTCTTGAAGAATGTTCATAATCCCCGCAATACTGAGGCTAGAGCGCATGGCTTTTCTGCGGATGCTTTGTCCTAATTTAGTGATAATCAAAGCAGAAATTGGAACCGTAATTAAGGCGTACAGAGTTAATTTGCTGCTTATAATAAAAAGCATTCCTAAAAGAACAAAAATGCTGATAGGTTCATTTATTAAGCTTTGAATAGATTGAGTAAAAGCAATGCGCATGCTGGATACATCATTCATAATAATAGATGATAATTCACCTGATTTACTTTTCTTAAAAAAAGATAGGGGTAAGTTTTGTAAATGTGAAAATAATTGATTCCTTATATCCATTATCATCCGATTTTGCACATAGGACATGGAAACATTATTAATGTAAAAGAATACGTTTTTCATGATATAGCTGATGACAAGAATTAAACAGAGCATTTTCAATTGTTCCAGTTGAGAGCCGTTGCCGATAAGCTGGTAGGCTAACCCTTCCATCCTTTTATGTAATGATGCTGTATTCAGTGTATTTAGAGGTATGGACTTACCAGGGCTCATAATTGTAGATATGAGCGTACTCACCATCCAAATTGAAAAGGCATTAAACATAACAAACAAAAGGGATGACAGCAACGAAAGAACTACCATCAAACGGTATGGTTTGACGTAGCTAAGAACTCTAAGATATAAATTCACAGAGGATAGGGTCCATCACCATCCCGAACAATTGTTGGTGGTGAAGATGAGAAGTCAATAATAGTTGAACCTTTTGAGGGTGAATGGTTTGAATCTTCAAAAATATCTACATTGGGAAAATCGATTTCAACCTGTGTAACATCATTTAGGGGATCATTCCCATGACGATTAATGCTGGTTGTGATAATGGGCTTTCCGAGCAGTTTCACCAGTTTGACCGGGAAAAAGTGGTTTGGAATGCGAACCCCAATTTTTGGAGACCCATTTTGAACAAATGGCGAGAGGTCACTTTCTTTGGCAGGGAGCAACGCAGTATAACGCCCCGGGAAAAGCTCTTTCAATTGGGATTCAATGTCTACATCAAATTCTGCAAAATCGTGGAGATGTTCTACAGACTCTAGAATAATGCTTAATGGTTGGATTCTCCCTTTCAGGCGATTCAATTTATGAATGGCTTCCGTATTGGTAGCATCCACTCCGAACCCATACAGCGTATCTGTGGGGTAAACAATTACCTCACCATTTTCTAATGTATCATTTGCAAGATTTATATATTGGTCAGTAGCAGGATAGATCATGCGTGCTAAAAGCGGGATAATTCCTTATAATTCATTTTTGCCCATTTTCGATGAAACCAAAAATATTGCTGCGGATGTCCTCTAATTTCTTCCTCGAGAAGTCTTGAATACCGCTGGTTAATTTCTACAATAGCTTCACTTATACTATCAGGCAATCCTTCAACATCCAGTTCTTTAAAGGAAAGATGATAGGTAAAATCAGGTGATAATATACAAAATCCTAGTAAAATGGGGGAATTTGTTTTCAAATGAAAGGCAGCCGCACCTTTAGGGACAGAAACTATGCTGTTAAAGAATTGAGCATTTGTGCCTTTCCGCCCTGCGTTCTGGTCGCTGATTAAACCTAAATAATATCCATCCCGAATAGACCGAATCATGACTTTACTGCCGGCATCCATGGGAATAATTCTCATCAAATCAGTTTTCCGAAGTTCATTAAAGAATCTATCAGAAGTACTATTATGCTGTATTTGAGCAACACCTGCACATTTTATTCCCCTCAAACTCAAAGAGGGACCAATATATTCCCAGTTTCCATGATGGCCAGTGAGGATTATGCCACCTTGGTTTTGTTTAAATAATTCAATGGACTCAGCTGGAATGTTGACAATTGTAATATCATTCTCCCGTTTAACTTTTGGCAGACGGAAGAAATCTGCTAGTATCATACCAAAATGACAGTAGCAGTCCTTGACTAATTGGTTATTTTCAGATTTGGATTGGTTCGGAAAGGCAATGGAAATATTTTTCAGAGCTACAGATTTTCGCAGAGGAATAATATAATAAAAAAACAAACCCAGTAATCGACCAAAGAAGAGCGACCATTTTCGGGGAAAGAGTTGAAATTTCCAGCTGACAAATTTTAGGAAAATGTACATGATGAGTATTTAGTCTAACACAGCAAGCGTAGAAATTTAAGACGATTCGGGAATATGTGGGTAAGGGAAATAAGGTATTATAGGGTAAAGGGAAAGTAGTTAAAGTATAGACGATAGGTTATCCTGCTTAGGTGAAAAAATTATTGGATAAGACTTTTAGTTTCAAATTTTCAGTTTGTCTACATATTAGGCAGGTGTAGATGGATTTCACATCTCAAGATTAAATTTTCTAAATCCCTTTCTTGTTCATATTCTGAATTAGCATGTAAATTTTGGAGTGAAAATCTCCTGTCTTTTTCTATTCATTTACATATTTACTTCTGTACTTTTTTCCGAAGATGGTCCCGTATATCAGGTGCCTATTCATGGTACCATTGATATGGGCTTGCCCTATTACATCCAGCGTGTTGTAAATGAAGCTGAAGAAAATAATGCCAATGTCGTAATTTTTGATATTGACACTTTTGGAGGCAGGGTTGATGCCGCTACACAAATCAAAGATATTATATTAGACAGCAAAGTCACTACCATTGCTTTTGTCAATAAACGGGCTATCTCAGCAGGGGCACTAATTGCTCTTAGTTGTGATTCAATTTTTATGACTCCAGGAGCATCTATCGGGGCTGCAACAGCTGTGGATTTACAGGGCAATAAGGCTTCTGAAAAAGTGATTTCATATATGCGGGAAGAAATGGCATCCACAGCAGAGGCAAATAATCGCTCCCGAGATATTGCTACTGCTATGGTAGATGAAGAGCTTTCCATTGATTTTTTACTGAATGTGCAGGGAGATACCCTTACTGCTAAGAATGTAGAAGGATTCGCTGAAGGGAAATTAATTACACTATCTACCCAATTAGCTGTGCAATTGGGTATTGCTGACGGTGAATTTGAACGTATTGGAGATGTATTAAAATATCTGGGATTAGAAAATGTTGAACAAAAAAATATGGAGGAATCATGGTCTGAAAAGTTGGTACGCTTTCTCACCAATCCGGTTGTTGCCCCCTTATTTATGAGTCTGGGCATGCTAGGTTTATTTATGGAAATCAAATCGCCAGGGCTTGGTATCCCTGGAATAGTTGGGTTAATATGTTTGGCGTTATTCTTTGGTTCTCATTTTTTGGTGGGCTTAGCTGATATGACGGAAGTAATTTTTCTACTGGCAGGTATTGCATTAATTTTGATGGAAATTTTGGTTGTCCCCGGTTTTGGAGTAGTGGGTATCTCAGGGATTATCATGGTTTTTTATTCATTCTTTAAAATGTTAATAGGTGTGTACCCGTCACCAGCAGATTATTATTTTGCGTATATGGGCTTATCAGTGGGCATAATAACATCGGTAATTATGGCTGTCATTTTTTATAAGACATTTCCACAAACTGAATTATATCAAAAGCTAATTCCATTTGCTCCTCAAAAAAGTGGGGAGGGTTTTACCATATCAAAAGGTTATGATGTGTTAATTGGGGAAATGGGCAAAACCGTTACTGACCTTAGACCCTCTGGAAAAGTAAAAATAATGGGTAAATATTATCAGGCAATGAGTCATGGTGATTATATTGAAAGCAATGAAGATATTATTGTAGATGGTGTGGATGAGAACCAAATTTTGGTAAAAAAAGTATGAAATTGATTTTTTAATTTAACATACTTGGTAAGCAAGGAAATTTTACTTTTAAATTTCAAGATTCATTTTCTAACAACAAAATATTCATAAGGAGCTAAACATGGAAGGCATATTTGTAACAATACCCATTTTCTTAATAGGACTTGTACTATTCCTCTATTTTGTTCCCTTAGGACTTTGGATACAATCAGGTGTTTCCATAGGATGGGGAAAGATAGGCATGATCAAACTGGTAATTATGCGTATCCGAAAAATACCGCCCAAAATGGTTGCCGATGGTATAATCAATCTTCACCGTGCAGGGTTAGATTTTGTTACATCTGAGGAACTGGAAACCCATTTTCTTGCTGGCGGAAATGTATTAAATGTAGTGGATGCACTTATTGCTGCTGACAAAGCTAATATCGCATTAGATTTTAAAACAGCTACAGCCATTGATCTTGCTGGAAGAGATGTGAAAGAGGCTGTACAAACATCTGTTTACCCAAAAGTAATTGATTGTCCAATTGATGGTAA
This sequence comes from Fidelibacterota bacterium, assembly GCA_030748955.1. Classification (GTDB taxonomy): domain Bacteria; phylum Fidelibacterota; class Marinisomatia; order SCGC-AAA003-L08; family D37C17; genus D37C17. Next base: position 7,580 of record JASMKZ010000034.1, read on the forward strand.
AGTATCTGCTGTTGCAAAAGATGGGATCGAATTAAAGGCAAAAGCACGAGTTACGGTCCGTACTAATATAGATCAGTTAGTGGGTGGTGCTACGGATGAAACCATAATTGCTCGTGTAGGACAGGGAATTGTCAGTGCCATCGGCTCATCCGCTACATATAAAACTGTTCTTGAAAACCCAGATGATATTTCTCGAGCAGTCTTATCTAAAGGTTTAGATTCTGGAACTGCTTATGCAATTTTATCCATTGATATTGCAGATGTGGATGTAGGTAAGAATGTAGGAGCAATCCTTGAAGCTGATCAAGCAGAAGCTGATAAGAAGGTTGCTCAGGCAAAAGCTGAAAGTCGTAGGGCAATGGCAGTTGCAGCTGAACAGGAAATGAAAGCCCGAGTTCAGGAGATGAGATCTAAAGTTATTGAGGCGGAGGCTGAAGTTCCCAAAGCAATGGCGCATGCATTCCGAGAAGGTAATCTGGGCATAATGGATTATTATCGCATGCAGAATATTCAATCAGATACCGGAATGCGTCAATCCATTTCTGATATGGATGAAAAAAACGAAAAAGGGGACTCCCCTGAGCAGTCATAAATCATGAATTTGGCTGATTTTAATCCGAGTATATTATTCTTTCTCCTTTGGGGATTACTTTCGTGGTTTACCAAGAAAAAAAAGGAGGATTCACAAAAAATAGAATCTGAATCACCCCAACCAATACCAGAGAAAGAAAATGTATTTGCACGTCTTCAGAAACTTCAGGATCATCTGGCTAATAAGGTCGATATTCTTCCATTAAGGCCAGAAGAAGAATGCTGGGAGGAAGATGAAATAGACTTCCAAGAAGAGGCTGAACCAGTTACTGTGAAGCAACCGTCTGTCAGTTCCCCTATTGTAAAAGAAGTTGTTTGGGATGGGTCAACGCCATTAGTCGCAAAAAAACCTCAAATAAATGCCAATACTGGGAATTGGTTATCCTCTGTTATAACGGATAAAAATAATATCAAAAAAACCATCGTTTTAAATGAAATTCTAGGCAAACCTCGAGGGTTGAAACCATATTGAACAGGGGTGAAGCAGTTGTTTATAAGCCCGTAAATCGGTTCAGAATATATTAACCCTTATTACCCACGACCTAAGCCATGAGTTGCTTAGGAATAATTTAGGATACAAATTAAAAAATCAATTACCGCATTATACCCGACTATAATAGTCGTATATAGTTCTTGTAGCCATTTATTATGCACTTGTAAATTTATCCCGCCAAAAATTCTATTTATTTATGTTAAAACTCACTCGAAAATTAGAGTATGCCCTTATAGCCTTACGACATATGCAGACCAAAGGAAAATTGCTCAGCACCACTAAGGAGATTTCGGATATATATGCTATTCCACAGGAATTACTAGCGAAGACTCTACAGCAAATGGCACGATTAGAATATATTGATGCAGTGCAGGGGCCTCATGGCGGGTACCGCATTCATAGCACAATGTTAGAAATTAGTTTAACTAAATTTATTGAAGATTTGGAAGGTCCCATGGGCATGGTAGATTGCAGTGTTACGTCCGATTGTATTCAATTAAATAATTGCAACATACGTCAACCCATTAATCGAATAAATGATAATATACGATCTATTTTCAGTAGAATTAACTTGAGCGATATCACTCATTAAATAATGATGGATAAAACGCTAGATAAAACCATTGCTCAAGAGTATAAATACGGTTTCGAAACCGATGTTAAACAGCATACCTTTCCTCCTGGATTAGATGAAAAAGTTATTCAGGCATTATCTGAAATAAAACAGGAGCCGGAGTGGTTGTTAAAATGGCGCTTGAAAGCCTATCGTCATTGGCTAAAAATGGCTGAACCTGGATGGGCGAATGTGAAGTTTACTCACATTGATTATCAATCAATAAGTTATTATTCTGCACCTCGGAAAAAATCAGCCGGCAGTTTAGATGAAATTGATCCTGAAATTTTAGAGACGTATACAAAGTTGGGAATTCCTTTAAATGAACAAAAGATGTTAGAAGGAGTTGCTGTGGATGCAGTTTTTGATAGCGTCTCCGTTGCCACTACTTTTAAGGATTCACTTAAAAAAGCCGGAGTGATTTTCTGCTCATTTTCTGAGGCAGTAAAAGAATATCCTGAACTGGTGAAAAAATATCTAGGCTCTGTAGTTCCTGTAACGGATAATTATTACGCGGCTCTCAATTCAGCCGTATTCAGCGATGGGTCATTTGTGTATATTCCGAAAGGAGTACGTTGCCCTATGGAACTTTCCACCTATTTTAGAATAAATGCGGCCAATACCGGTCAATTTGAACGCACACTTATAGTGGCAGATGAATCTAGTCATGTGAGTTATCTGGAAGGCTGCACTGCACCCATGCGGGATGAAAATCAACTCCATGCAGCTGTGGTAGAATTAGTAGCATTGGATAATGCAGAAATCAAATATTCTACTGTACAGAATTGGTACCCGGGAGATAAAGATGGTAAAGGTGGAATATACAACTTTGTTACCAAAAGGGGTGCTTGTAGGGGGGTTAAATCTAAAATATCATGGACACAAGTTGAAACAGGGTCTGCCATTACCTGGAAATACCCATCCTGTATTTTGCAGGGAGATGATTCTGTAGGCGAATTTTATTCTGTTGCACTCACCAATAATTTTCAGCAAGCGGATACCGGTACAAAGATGATACATATTGGAAAAAATACTAAGAGTACCATTATTTCAAAGGGAATTTCAGCTGGAAGAGGGCAGCAAACTTACAGGGGTGAAGTAAAAATTATGAAGTCCGCTGAAAACTCGAGGAATTATTCTCAATGTGATTCCATATTAATTGGTGATAAGTGTGGAGCACATACCTTCCCTTATATTGATGTAAGAAATCCGTCAGCGCAAATGGAACACGAAGCCACTACCTCAAATATTGGGGAAGATCAACTTTTTTACTGTAACCAGCGGGGGATATCTACTGAAGATGCTGTATCCTTAATTGTAAATGGATTCTGCAAAGAAGTGTTTAAAAAACTGCCTATGGAATTTGCAGTAGAAGCCCAAAAGTTAATGGAAGTAAGTTTAGAAGGAGCGGTAGGATAATTTAAGATTTAAGAATGAAGATGGTATATTAACAATGAAAAGTGAAAAATTATTATGATTAAAATAGAAAACCTTAATGTCAGTATAGAAAATAAAGAAATTCTAAATGGGATTAGTTTGGCGGTAAAGCCCGGTGAACTGCATGTGGTAATGGGCCGTAACGGTACTGGAAAAAGCACCTTAGCAAATATTCTAGCTGGAAAAGAGAAATACAAAGTAACCGGAGGGTCTGTAAATTTTGTTGGCAAAAATTTATTGGAAATGTCTCCAGAAGATAGAGCCTGTGCCGGATTGTTTCTATCCTTCCAGTATCCGGTGGCAATTCCAGGTGTGAATAATATGTATTTTCTGAAGGCTGCTGTGAATGCAGTGAGAAAATCAAGAGGTGAAGAAGAAATAGATGCAGTAGATTTTCTTTCCATGATTCGGGAAAAGTTAAAAATAGTTGCTTTAGATGAAAGTTTTATCCATCGGCCAGTGAATGATGGATTTTCTGGTGGTGAAAAGAAGCGGAATGAAATTTTACAAATGATTGCATTAGAACCAAAACTTTCCATCCTGGATGAAACAGATTCAGGTTTGGATATTGATGCCCTGAAAATAGTAGCACAGGGGGTAAATGATTATCGTTCTCCAGATAGATCTTTTATTCTCATCACCCATTATCAACGCATCCTTAATTATATGCAGCCGGACTTTGTTCATGTACTTATGAATGGCAGAATTGTTAAATCTGGAACTATGGAGTTGGCAAAAGAATTGGAAGAAAAAGGCTACTCTTGGATAGAAGAGGAAATGGTTGAGATTACGTAGGTTATAATAAATGAGCATATCTAATTATAAAGTGGAATTTGAGAAAATGTTAAATAGAAATTATTTCTCTAAATCTTTACATCCTTATCGTAAAGAAGCATTTACTCAACTTGAAAAGACAGGATTTCCAACGCAGAAATGGGAGAATTGGCGCTTTACAAATGTATCTAATATTTCGGATGGTGAATTTATGATTTCTGAAATTTCTGATGCCCCTCAAACAACACCTGATATAGATTCATATCAAATGGAGGGAGTTGATACGGTTGTAATCTATAATGGTCATTATCAAAAAGATATATCCTCCATACCAAATGGAGTGAATTTGTTGAGTGGATCAGAATACATGGAAAGAAAAAATGGAAATTTTGATAGGGCAAACAATTCTCCATTTGATTTATTAAATACTGCATTCACTGATAGCGGAATGTGTATTGTACTAGAAAAGAATACTCTAGTTAAATCACCAATTCGCATTCTGTTTATCTCAAATGGTGACAGATCTATCATGGTGAATCCGCGGGTAAATGTTGATATTGGAGAGTCAAGCAGTCTGACATTTATTGAGCAGCATGTGGGAGACGCTACTTCCTTCTTTCAGAATGAATCTGTATTTATTACGCTGGGAGATAACGCACAATTGAATCATGTCCGCATTCAGTCAAATTCTGAGTTTACCCAGAATATATCAAATCTAAATATTAATCAAGCAGCAGACAGTCAATATGAATTCTTTCAATTGGTTGATGGCAGTAAGCTGGGTAGAAGTGATATTTGTGTACAATTAGATGGAGAAAATGCGCAGTGTAATATAAACAGCTTAACGCTTTCAAAAAATAATCAACATATTGATAATAATATCATTGTGAATCATAATAGCGCTCAAACCCACAGTTCTCAATTTGTAAAATCAATTCTTTTTGATACTTCCACAGGTGTATTTAATGGAAGAGCCGTTGTGCATGAAAACGCTCAGAAAATAACTGCACAGCAGACCAATAAAAATATTCTTCTATCTAAGAAAGCAAAGATGAATGCGAATCCTCAATTAGAGATTTATGCAGATGATGTAAAATGTTCTCATGGGTCAACAACGGGGCAAATTGATGAAGAGGCGTTATTTTACTTGCAGTCCCGTGGAATTAATAAGCAGGATGCCATGGAACTAATGGTTGTGGGATTTGCCAATGAAGTATTGGACAAAATTCCCCATCCAGAAATCAAGAAAGCTGTTTATACAGAATTCACAGCCAAGCTTAACCGGTTGATGTCATAATGGATATATTCAGAGATTTATATCAGCAGCTCATTATTGACCATAATCAGAACCCCCGAAATTTTCATGAAATTACGGATGCAAATCATCATGCAGATGGACAAAATCCGCTCTGTGGTGATGAACTATCTATTTTTATAAATGAGAAGGGTGGTGTAATAACAGATATTGCTTTTACAGGAACTGGATGTGCAATTTCAAAAGCATCTGCATCAATAATGACCAGCACATTAAAAGGTATGACGGTGGATGAAGCAAAAACCTTATTTGAGAAATTTCATATTTTGGCGACAACCGGAGAAAGCGCAGAAGATTTAGGAAAGCTGGCTGTTTTGGGAGGTGTACATAAATATCCATCGAGAGTCAAATGTGCAACTTTGGCCTGGCATACCTTTCAAGGCGCCATGAATAATTCACAAGAGATTATTAAAACAGAATAGATATGGATTTTTCAAATGAGATAATAACTGTGGTAAGAGATTGTGAAGCAATTCTAATCCCCTCTGGAGATCCCATTAAATTATTAGAAGGGACCCGTGTACGTATAACCCAGGCACTAGGTGGTGATTACACTCTTTTTGTAAATGGAAATCTTGCCAAAATTTCAGGGAAGGATGCTGATGCTATTGGTATGAAACAGGACAAAGTTGAAAGACCTGCAGTGAAATTTAAACCCGGTGATTCTGTAGAAGAAGAATCTGTCTGGGAGCAGCTCCGAACTGTATATGACCCGGAGATTCCAGTGAATATAGTGGAATTAGGTTTGGTATATGATTTAGAAATAACACGTCAAGATGATGGATACTTTGTGAAAGTCAAAATGACACTCACAGCTCCAGGCTGTGGTATGGGGCCGGTAATTGCTCAGGATGCAGAATATAAGATCAGATCAATCCCGGGAGTAAATGATGTTCTGGTTGAAATTGTATGGGAACCCCTATGGAACAGGGATATGATGACCGATGAAGCAAAACTCCAATTAGGGATGATGTGATGTCAGAAAATGTAATTCAGCAAAAACTTTTTGATGCTAAAAAAATAAGAGAAGATTTTCCCATCTTCAGAAATAATCCCGATTTGGTTTTTCTAGATAATGCATCTACAACCCAAAAACCTCAATCTGTAATTGATACTCTTAACCATTATTATGAAAATTATAATTCTAATATTCATAGAGGCATATATCAGATTGCTGAAAAGGCCACTGCAGCCTACGAAAAAACACGGGACAAGGTAGCCGAGTTTATAGGAGTGGACGATCGGCGATCTATTGTATTTACCAAAGGGGCCACCGAAAGTATTAATTTGGTTGCCAATAGCTGGGGAGGTCAGAATCTCAAACCCAATGATGAAGTGCTCATTACGGAAATGGAGCACCATAGTAATATTATCCCATGGCAGCTTATCTGTGACCGCACGGGTGCGAATTTGAAATATATCCCCATCAATGATGATGGCACTTTGGATTTATCTAGCCCTGAAAAATACTTCACTAATAAAACAAAAATTGTCTGCATTATACATCAGTCCAATGTATTTGGAACCGTTAATCCCATACCTGAAATTGTACAATATGCACATGAAGTGGGCGCACTGGTTTTGGTAGATGGCGCACAAAGCGCCCCCCACCATAGAGTGAATATTTCTAAATTGAAGTGTGATTTTTTTGTCTTTTCCGGGCATAAAATGATGGGGCCAACAGGAGTGGGCGTTCTCTTTGCTAAACCAGAATTATTAGAAGCGATGCATCCCTTTTTGGGTGGTGGTGAGATGATAAGAAAGGTGACATTAGAAGGTTCCACATGGAATGACATCCCCTGGAAATTTGAGGCAGGGACCCCCAATATTGCGCAGGTTATCGGGTTGGGATCTGCCATTGATTACATCAACAAAATGGGAATGGATAATATTTCTGATTATGAGAATATACTTTTGAATTATGCCCAAGAAAAATTACAGAATATATCTGGAATAAACATCTATGGAACGGCAATAGGTAAGGGTGCTGTCATCAGTTTCAATTTAGAAAATATTCATCCTCACGATGTGGCACATATATTAGATACCTATGGAATTGCCATCCGAGCAGGTCATCATTGTGCCCAGCCCATTATGAAAAAATTGAATGTAGCTGCCACCAATCGGGCGAGTTTTTACCTGTATAATACTTTGGAGGAAATTGACC
>JASMKZ010000350.1 GCA_030748955.1 Fidelibacterota bacterium
GAAATAAAGCATTTAACAGAGGATAATATCAAACATGCATTTGTCCTTGGTAAATCAGGTAAGAGACAGATAAAGATAACCTCGCAGGCACAGGCAGTGCTAGGTGAGGTAGGGGAGCTTTGGAGCTACTCAAAGAACTACATCTGCTTGAAGTTTAAACAGAATATGGAAAGATTGGAAATACAAGATGCACGCTTTCATGATTTAAGACGTACTTTTGGCTATAACCTCATCAAACAAGGTATGCCAATATATCAGCTAAGTAAATTACTTGGTCATGCTTCTGTGACCACAACTGAAAGGCATTATGCACCATTACTTGCTACTGATGTGGAAGAGTTTGTGTTGTAACTGGGTTAGGAAGGAAGAATTGGAGAGGTGGGTTACTCATGGGATATCTACCTAAGGTCTGCATATGCCGTATACAACGTTTTCTCCTCATATACAGTTAAACTACCAACTTGGAATAAATTAGGCTTATAGGGGCTTACCAGTCTTAAAAT
>JASMKZ010000351.1 GCA_030748955.1 Fidelibacterota bacterium
GTAAAATAAAATATTTTTGACTGCTGAAAAGATCTGCTTGATTTATTCTATCCAATATTTCCTGCGAACTCAGATCATCGGGCATTAATAATTCTCGATGTGAAGTATCATCCCCAAAAATACTTATTTCCAATTTTTTAATAAAATATTCCTGAAGGAAATAATCATCACCCTTTAAAAAGTATATTTGATTTAATTCTCCTTTATTCAGTTTATTAAAAATCTCTTTTAAGGATTGCTCTTTCATTTTTTCTTATCCAACAAACTAAAGATTATTACAGCTAAAAATGCCAGTACAAAACTGACTAACCTCTCAGATACTGCAGAATGTAAAACATCAACATTTGCCCATATGATTGTTGTAAAAAATCCAGTCAAAAGTCCGGCAATAATTCCATTCCGTGTTGTTTTCTGCCACCATAATGTCAACACCAATGCAGGACCAAAGGCAGAGCCTAAACCACTCCATGCATAGCTAACAACACCAAAAATGTTTTTCCCC
>JASMKZ010000352.1 GCA_030748955.1 Fidelibacterota bacterium
TGTAAAAAGATTATATCTAGAAGAAGCAACAGACATAAAAAAGGAATTTTATTTATCTTGTTTGGTTGATCGATCAAGTTCAAAAATTGCTTTTATTTCCAGTGATGCAGGAGGTATGGATATCGAAAAAGTTGCAAAGGAGAATCCAGAAAAAATTATAACAACCAAGGTTGGTATTAGTACTGGAGTCGAAGAGAATGCTATAAAAAATATTATTAAACCATTTAAACTACCCAACGAACTTGTTGCAGAAGCAAGTGAGCTCATAAAAAAAATTTATAAAATTTTAGAATATGAATTAAAAAATCATATTCATTCCATTCAAATTTTGCTTAATTGATTTTTAATAAATTTTTTTAATGAAAACTATTCATATGCCTATATTTTATTTTATATTAGCTTAATAATTTTAATTTTTCTTAAATTTAATTTTCCATATGCCAAAATATTTTTTGGTGATAGTGGGGCTTATCTTGTTGGTATTTTAATATCTGTTTCGATT
>JASMKZ010000353.1 GCA_030748955.1 Fidelibacterota bacterium
TGTCACTTTATTTAATGGGTTGTTATATGTCACCTGGTATACGAAAAAATTTTGAAGATGCTTACAAAAAGTCAGGAAAGAAGTTTGATGCAGGTAAATCTTGTATTCGCTTTAAAAAGGTACAGGATTTATCATTAGAATTAATTGGAAAAACTATTGGTTCAATGAGTGTTGAACAATTCATTGAAAATTACTTGTTGAGTAGAAAGTAACTAGCCCCACATTCGTGGGGTTTTTTGTTTGTGGGATGATGGGTAGATTTTGATATGATTGAGGAAATTTACGGATGATTAACAAGAGCCAATGGAAACAAGTATGAAACCTTTAATTGTTGCAGCCCTGTTTCTGGTATTTAATTCTTGCGTAGAAGAACCAACGCCCCCAAACATTATTTACATATTGGCAGATGATCTTGGCTATGGAGAAATTGGTGCTTATGGACAGGAAATCATTGAAACACCAAACATTGATGCACTTGCCAAAAACGGGATGCTTTTTACG
>JASMKZ010000354.1 GCA_030748955.1 Fidelibacterota bacterium
TTCTTTCCTTGTTTTACCCGTTTGTGTATCTTTCATAACGACACCATTAACACCTTTTTCCTGTGTGCCCAGGATTTCCGCAATAGTTGAGTTCCATGCAACTGAAATCTTAGGATTATCCATTGTACGATTAATCATGATTTTTGATGCACGAAATTCGTCCCGCCGATGAACAATCACCACTTCCGAAGCAAACTTTGTAAGATAGGTTGCCTCTTCCATAGCAGAATCTCCACCGCCGATGACAAGTACTTTCTTATCACGAAAGAAAAATCCATCACAGGTTGCACAGGCAGAAACACCATAACCCATGAGCTCTTTTTCGCTTTCAAGGCCCAGCATTTTAGCTGAGGCCCCTGTGGCAATAATGATTGTCTCAGCGGTGTACGATTCATCAGCTACCCAAACTCTATATGGGCGCTTACTGAAATCAATCTTGGTGACATGTTTAAAATGGCATTCGGCCCCAAACCGTGTGGCCTGTTTACGGAATTTATCCA
>JASMKZ010000355.1 GCA_030748955.1 Fidelibacterota bacterium
GGGGCTTTTTTATTTATCGGCAAACCATATTAAGTTTACATATCTAATTAAAGTCAATAAGGTGTTAGGAGAGATATATGAAATGCCAAAAATGTAATAGTGAAATGGAAACAGGTTTTATTCCTGATTACGGTTATATGAATGAAGGTGCTCAATCACAATGGATAGAAGGCGAACCTGAAAAGCACTGGTTGCAGGGGGTTAAGCAAAAAGGGAAAAAGATTTTAGTCATTGATACGTTTCGCTGTATATCGTGTGGATACCTAGAATTTTATGCTACAGGAAAAGAGGGTAAAGCTCGCTAATTTAATAATTGGTGATATGTTGTCTTTAAATAATAATACCACCTCTTATCTGATTTAATATGATTCGCAGGCTAATTATATTATTACTTATTGTTGGGTGTGGCACAGAGCCTGAAGACAGTTGTGATGTATGTGATGTGTCTTGGATTATAGCATCAGATTCTTCCTATTCATCAGGAGATTTAATAGAAAATG
>JASMKZ010000035.1 GCA_030748955.1 Fidelibacterota bacterium
TACCAAATGGCACAGCCTGGGAAAGTGATTGTGGTTGTGTAGAAGAAGGCAATTCAGGTGATGACTGTGATGACTGTGCAGGAACTCCAAATGGTAGTGCTATAATACAAACTTATTGGTATGATGCGGATGGTGATGATTTAGGTAGTGGTAGTGGTAGTGAATTTTGTGATGCGCTTGTACCTTCAGGATGGGTAGCTAATAATGTAGATCTCAATGATAATATTTCATGTCCTTCAAATATATTTGATGAATGCGGCGTATGTGATGGTGATAATAGTTCATGTGCTGACTGTGCAGGAACTCCAAATGGTGATAGCTGGGAAAGTGATTGTGGTTGTGTTGCAGTAGATAACTCAGGTGATGACTGTGATGACTGTTATGGCGTACCAAATGGCACAGCCTGGGAAAGTGATTGTGGTTGTGTAGAAGAAGGAAATTCAGGTGATGATTGTGATGACTGTTTTGGCGTACCAAATGGTGATGCAAGAATAGATAGCTGTGGAGATTGTACAGGCGAGTGTTTTGGTGATAATGTGGAAGATAATTGTGGAATTTGTGATAATGATCCTGAAAATGATTGTAGTGATGATTGTAATGGAGTACCGGGTGGTGATGCTTTAGTAGATAACTGTGGCACCTGTGATAATGATCTCGCAAATGACTGTGTGCAGGATTGTGCTGGAGTACCAAATGGTGATGCAGAATTAGATGAATGTGGCATTTGTGGTGGTGACAATACTGCATGCTGGTTTATGGATATTGCAGCCAGCGTAGGAGATTTAGACATATGCCCAACCTGCATAGATAGTGAAAGTAGAATTGGAATGCATATAGCTGCAACTGATGATTTTAATATCGATGATAGTCTAGATTATGGCTGCGAAAATTGTTATAAAGATGAGGTGGATATCCACTTTCATTCCCCAACTAATTATATAGATTTTTATTTTCCTCATCCTGAATGGGTAGATGAAATTCCAGAGATTTATGAATCTACTGATTTAAGGAGAGATATAAGACATTTAGAAGAATACACTATGGCGAGTTTTGATTCTACTAAATCAATTATTGTAGATAATACCATTTATTACATTCAGCAGGAATGGGATATAGAGATTCAAACTGATCAGAATGAATCAAGTGAAACTCTGCTGCCTGATAATGTTAAGTTGGACTTTAATTTTGTGAATGAAATTTCGACTTCAGGTGCATTTGCAAAAATCTTCTTTTATAGAGAAATTTCTGGTAATAGTGTAATTGAAGAAATTACGCAAGATGGGGGCTCTATAATATTTGATGATTATGATTTACTTTCAGATGTTAAGATTATTCTAGGAACAGATACAGCTCAGCCAAAAGTAACTGCTTTTTCACCTATTCCTAATGAAATATTTGGACTAGATGATAGTTTGTTTATTGTATTAGATATGGAAAATCCACATGAGATTGGTATTTTAAATTTTATCTTTGAAGTAGATGGTATTTTGGATACAATTTCAATTTCTGATGATGAGGGACACTGGCAATCTGAGGGTGAATATGCAGAGCAATTTCCAGTATACATACATTCATCTAAATATGATGCATTTCTTAATACAGCAATAGCAGGAGATTTTAGTGATAGTGTAAATATTTTTATTGAAATTATTGATAGAGCTGGTAATTCGGGTGCTGGCAATGGATACGAGAGTGAACAAGTAGGGCCGTTAACTTTTTCCCGGGATGTAAGTAATATTTCCCTAAATTCTGGTTGGCATTTGCTTTCATCTCCATTAGCTGGTGATGATGGTGAAAATATTTTTGATAATTTGTTTTATTTTCCTGCTTATGATTGCTCTGATGGGTGTGATGAATTTGATCCATTTGAAACTGCAACTTCTGGAACCGGATTTTATGTGAAATCTAATGGAGACAATGCAACAACTTTCACAGGAGATGTGTTATCTGAGTCTAGTTCTGCATTAAAGCAAGGTTGGAATCTTATTGGAAATCCACTTGTTACTCCTATAGATGTCAATTCACTTCTTATCACATATGAAAATATGGGTTATATGGATTTAACTTGGCAGGAAGCTTCTGATAGCTTAGGTATCATCTCTCCAACTCCCATTATTTATGATAATGAAAATGGTGGTCATATAGGAGCGTCAGAATTATCCGCAGCGACTGGATTTTGGGTACATTCATTCTATGATGATGTAGAAATATCGTTTATTCCTTCTAACCCTTCTTTGATAAATGAAGTATCAAGCTATTGGAATCTATCACTATTTGTAAAAGAAAATAACACCGGTACCAATTATGATGAAAGTATTGGTAGTGAGATTGTTATTGGTATTGATGAAGATGCCAAAGATTATTTTGTTGATGGTGAAGACCAGGAGATTATTTTCCCCTTAAGTGGAATGAATATTTTTGATCATTATTCAGAGCTTAGTATTAATAATGACAGTCAAACTTCGTTGTATAGAGATATTCGAGATTACCATGATACTTCAATCACGTGGGATTTGAATTTGGAAGGACAGTATTTTTATGATAATGGAGTTCTATTCTCCTGGAAATTTAGCGGTGATGAAGAGCCCTATGATTATTATTTAAATATTGGTGAAAACAGCATAAATATGAAAGGTGAAATGTTAAGCACAGTAGTCGAATCAATTAATCTTTCAGAAGATATGAGTATTACTGCAGTATTAAAAGATGAATATATTGGTTGTACTAATCCCTTAGCAGATAATCCCAATGAAATGGCAAATGGAATTAGTGACCCTAATACTTGTGAATATGAAGGGGGTGTATGGGAAGAAGAAGGAGACTATTGTAAATGTGCAAATGAATTTTGTTTAGGTGGTAACGATGCTGATTACTGTGACATTCTATCCTTATTATTGCCAGAGGAAACACTTCCTTTAGATTATGATGAGGCTTTTGATGATCTGCCAATAGAATTGGTTAACCCTTTAGGAACACCAATTGAAGGTTTGCAATTTGTATTGGAATATGATGCTGCACTGGTTCAGTTAATAGATGGTAGTCTAGATGACAGTTTAAATGGATATGATATTCTTATGTCTTTCGAGGAGCCTTGTGATGATTGTATTCTTTCAAAATTATCAGTCACAATATATAATATCACAGCTTCCGATGAGCTATTTTCTGGTGAAGGAAAAATTATGACTCTCTCAGGTGTTGCGGTAGGAGGCGGACTCACAACAATATCCTTCTCATCAGTTCAAATTAACGAAAATAGTGCTTTTGGTAATAGTAGTGATATAATGATTGGAATAAATTACGTGACTGTCTCAGGTAAATTAAATTATTATAAAAATGTAGTGCCCATCTCAGATGGATTGATAAGCATTACGGGTTTTAATGATACTCTTACAACCAATTCAAATGGAAGTGGCAATTTTATTGTTGATCAAGTAATTGCTGGTGCTGAACATGAATTAATCATATCTAAAGATGAATATGGGGGAAATATAGATGATTATTTTGATGGACTTAGTGCCGTAGATGCATCACGAATAGCTCGCCATGCAGCCAACCTATACAATTTTTCTCCAGATGAAAAAATAGCAGCCAATGTAATTATTGATTATCGATGTGAAAACGGATATGGTGAACCGATTGATCAAAATGAAAGTGAATGTAGTTATAATTGGGTGCCAAATATAGAAGCGGGTGATGCGTCTAGAGTTGCCAGATATGCTGCCGGAATTATAGAAGATTTAGATGATCAATGTGACCCTCACTGGATTTTTCTTAATGATGAAAATGATGAAATAATGATCGATGATGTTAATTGTGAATATTTACCTAATTTTTCTAAATTCGTAAGGAATTATAAAATAGTAGACCTTAACTCTGATGCAGATTTAACTTTTACGGGTATCCGTCTTGGAGATGTTACCGGTAATTGGACGGCATCATTAAGTCGGGAAAATGATGAAAATATTGTGGAAAGTCCCATTGTTGAATTAGAAGTAGGCCAGAATGTTCAATTACCACTTTATCTGCCCAATAAGGTTGAAATTGAAGGTGTAGATTTGACAATACAATATGACCCTGAAGTATTTACCTTAATTGGATTTAATAATAGCAACAGTATTCTAGATAAATCTAAATATCCTACAATTATCAACACGGAGAAAAGGGGTGTATTTACTTTGGTAAGTTATGCGAATTCCACACCTATTAATGATAATGGGTTATTGGGTCATATAAAATTTAAAGTAATTGGTAATTCCACACCTTGGTCTTCTATAAGTATTAATGAAATGAAAATAAACGATATTCAGAAGGGTGGTTTTTTAGTTGAGGGTGATTTTGAATCCAGCAGTATTACTTATGGGTTTGATTTTCAAATTTCTGCTGTTCCAGAGGTATTTGCATTAAATAAAAATTATCCAAATCCATTTAATCCTAGTACCAATATCAACTTTGAATTGCCTAATGATGGAGATGTGCGAATCTTCATTTATGATTTAAAAGGTTCCCTGATTGACGAACTTGTAAACGGGTATATGGAAGCTGGCTATTATAATTTAAAATGGGATGGTTCGCGTAAATCTAGCGGAGTATATTTCATTCAAATGATTGCTGATAATGGTAATTATATCAAGATGACAAAAATGATGTTGGTAAAATAATATTTGTCGTCAATTTTTATATTGTAAATAGACTTTAATAATTCTTAAAATTATAAGCTAAATAACTACTTAGGTTTTATATAGTCATTATTTAGATTAACTAAAATAGCCCTTTGTCAATATATCAAGGGGCATTTTTTCTGAATATTATTAATATTTTTTGATTCAATATAAATTATACAGGTATATTAAGGAATTAATTCCTGCTGGATTATTTTTCTTTATTTTTTTTACTGGTTGTGAAGACCCTTCCTCTTCAAACTCGGTAGATGCTCCAGTCCCAACATTAGAGCAGTCATCTCTAGGGGGGAAAGAGGGCGAAGTCCAATCATATTTTTTTAACTTCAATAAAGATATTAATTCCAAGTTTCTCTATTATCCCAATACGAGTAAAATTTCAACCCCATCAACTATGGATCCATTGAAAGATACATTAAATTTGCGTACTTTTTCAGATTATTTATTCTCAATATCAAGGGCTGACTTTATCAGTGAGGCAACCAGATTGCCGTTTGATGAGACTGAAAATTGGGATATAAATGGTGATGGTATTTATAGTCAAGATATTATTAGAGATTTGAATAAGATTGTGGAAATTAAATGGGATAAAACAACTGCTCCAATCACTCATTATTATTGGTCTGATGATGGTAATGGAAAATACAAACCTAAATCAGCGACGCAGAGTGAACAGGTCAAAATTAGTGATACTCTTATTTATAATCAGTTTGAATCTTTTGGTACAACGTATGACTCTTTGATTTTCAAAAGTGTAATTGATTCTAATGTGACTTCTGTAAGTGAGTTGACATTTGTTGATTTAGATGAGTTTTCTAAAAAGGTTGTAGAGATTCCAACTGGGGAAAAGGTTGTAATTAATGATACAATATATTATGAAGAGCGTTATCTTGAAGAAACATCTTTGCTTAAATTAAAGAGTGCAGACTGTAATGATGATGGGCAAATATCCTCAAAAGAGGAAAGGGTTGATTCTGCTGGAGAGTGCATTGATTCAGTTTACTTAGAGGATGGCACGGGTGGATTCTGTGATAGAGGTAATGGTAAATTTGATGATTCAGAAGTTTATATGGATATAAATGAAGATAATGTGTGTAACGTTGGTGTTTATGAGAATGCATGGAAAGATGGGGCTGAACCTTTTCAAGATAGAAATTGTAATAATAAATATGACCAGGCTGAAAGTAGAGTCAGTAGTGCTAATGAGTGTATTGATTCAGTTTACTTAGAGGATGATACTGGAGGATTCTGTGATAGGGGTAATGGAATTTGGGATGAAGAAGAATGGCCAGATTTATCCCATGATCTAACAAATATAGTTTTTTTGAATATTGATTTAAATGGAAGTTATATGGATACGCTTAGGTCTAATTGGGAGCAAAATGAGCCTTTTTTCAAAATAACTTCTAGGCTTGACAACCTAATTATTGATTATCAAGATATAAATAACCCTGATCCAGTGCCTCTGGAAAATGTTTATTTTGAAGTTGCTGATTCCTCGGGTAATACGATAATAAACATTCCAAATAGTATAATAATTAAAGCGGGAACATTAACTGGCTGGAATTTTATTGAAACGACTAGTTTGATTTCTGCGAGACAAGCGATGGCAATAAAGAGTGAAACTTTTGAAGAAATTGAAAAATATGAAACAACTTATTCTAATGTTGTCATAGAGCAGGCAGAGTCATATTGTTCCAACTCTAATTATAAAACAGAAGAAGAATGTAATATTGCAGAATACGAATGGATTCCTGTGGGCGATGGAGAAGAATATTTTATAATGAAATCTAGATGGTCTGCAAATGATACTATATTATATGACTATCATGCTTTTAGAGATAGGATGAATGGTGATGTTGTGAAATTATTCCACCCTTATTATTTTAAACATTATGGTTATATTGCTGATAATATTTGGTTTGACAATGATGTTTATGAAGAAGTGTTTCTATATACGAAAGGAGGTTATTTAAGAGACGGTGAGCGTGTTTCTCATGATACTTTGATTACTACTCCTACTGGGGATTATAACGTTAGGACTGAGTATGAGATTGATTCTGACACAATATCAGTTCCGTATACTCTGTGGGAGATGGTGAATGGTCAGGTAGTTTGTAAAGATAATAATACTCCTGTTGATCATTTTACTGAGTGCCCGGAAGCAAAGGTAGATCAATTAATAGATGATTGCTTTAAAATTACTAGAACCAGGACTTTGACATTGATTGCTAATGGTGTAGAGTATGGCCAGAAAAATACTGAATGGCTAGCAAAAGATTTAGGTATTGTAAAATCATTATATGAAATTAGATGGTCAGAGGCTATATGGGATCAGGGTGAGAAATGGACGAGTATTGGCAAGTGGGAGCTTATGGATAGCAAACAATCGGATTTAGGGCGCTTATTCGTTGATAGAATTTCTCGTATTAAACCTTCAGACCTTGAGTATATTGATAGATTTGACCGGGAGCCATATATGCGTAATCCTTTATTTGGATTGCATAGATTACAACTTCAAAATATAAATAATTTGGATAGATGACAGTTAGGAATATATATATATTGCTTTACTTTTCTATAATCGCCTTCCTGTACAGCGGTACTGATGGTACAATTAGAGGTAAGGTTTTGAATATGGAAGGTGAGGCATTGATTGGTGCGCAAATTTATATTGAAAGTCTTGGAATAGGCGCAGTTGCAGATTTCGATGGTAATTATATTATATTAAATGTTCCTGTTGGCGAATATGATTTAAAAGTAGATATGATTAGTTATAAGTCATTTGTTATGCAAAATGTTGATGTTATAATGGATAAAACAGTATGGCTTAATTTTAATCTTGAAGTTGCAGCTATAGAGGGTGAGACTATATATGTTTCAGGTGAAAAGGAGTTGGTTGAAAAAGGTTCAACCGCAAAAAAGGTGACTATAGGTTCGGAAGCAATAGAGGCTTTGCCAATAAGAGACGTCTCTGAATTGTATACTCTGCAGTCAGGGGTTGTAAAAGTCGAAGGTGGTATGAGAGGTGCTATCCCCGATCATGAAGAGAGAGGTTTAGAAGAAGTACATGTTAGGGGGGGGAGGACTGGAGAAATTGCTTATATGATTGATGGATTATATATAAGGAATCCTATTTTTGGTGGTATTGGTTCAGGTACTCGTTTAAATTTATTTGCAATTAAGGAGTTTGATTTTCAGCCAGGTGGTTTTAATGCTGAGTATGGTGATGCCATGTCTGCTGTATCTAATTTGCATACTGCTAGTGGTGGTGATGAGTTTAGCTATAAGTTAAAATATGAAACTAGTGGTGTTGGTGCAGTTTCAGGGAATATGTATGATCAATTAAGAGGATATAATGATTATAATTTTGGTTTTGGTACTCCTCTGTTAACTCAAAAGTTAAGGTTATGGATTTCAGGTCAATACACAGATAATCAGCATTATAGAGTGTATGATTTTGATGATTTATACTATATTGAAAATGATCCAAACAATGATCAAAATAGGGAGAATTTAGTTCAACCATGGGATAATGAGGGTGGGCTTAGGGGGTTTGGATTTGATAGAACCTGGGATGTTTTTGGGAAGTTAACCTTTAAGTTAACAAATAAAATAAAAACAAATTTCAGTTACTGGAAGGTCGCTGCTCATA
The DNA here is from genome assembly GCA_030748955.1 of Fidelibacterota bacterium. Taxonomy (GTDB): domain Bacteria; phylum Fidelibacterota; class Marinisomatia; order SCGC-AAA003-L08; family D37C17; genus D37C17. Next base: position 8,332 of record JASMKZ010000035.1, read on the forward strand.
GGAAAGGATTTGGTATAGATCTTTATGGAGATACTCCATTTCTATATTGGGATGAAGGACAAAATGAATTATTCAGAGACACAGAAAGATTTACCTTTGATTTAAATCATTCTATAGATAGTCGGACCTTTTATTCATTGCGTGTTTCACATTTTGTTCAAGAGCAATTTCAGGGTGTACGCTGGATGGATAGTGATGAGGATGGGTACCCTGATTGGTTTGAATGGAGCAATCCAGCAGGAGAGAATAGGGCATTAAATTGGATAACTGGTGCAGGTAATTATTCAGATCCCTATGATTCACTTATAGTGCCATACAATCTTAGTAACGTTGGAGATACGATCCAATATATAAATCGTGATGGAGAGGGCCCTCATAATTGGACTAGTGGATGGTATTATGGGGCAGCTCCTGGCAATTATAATTGGCAGACAGCGGATGAATTTGATGATTTGAATAATAACCAAATATATGATTTTGGCGAACCTATTACTAATGATCGTGATGGAGATGGTCAGTGGGATGGACCTAGTATGCTTGATGCTGCTATTTATAGAGATGGAAGTTATTGGCTTACTCCTGAAATGTATGTAGATTATAAAGATTTCTATGATTTAGGTGGTTCCAGGGTATTAAGTGAGCTTAGTAATGATCCTTACTTTGGCTTTCACCAGGATGAATTGCTTGCATACATCTGGGGTGACCCTGATTCTTTATATTTTTTCCCGCAGGGAACTTATTGGTTTGAGGAAAAGACCTTTGGCGGGCATGATAAATTTTTTGGAACTTCAAGAGCTGTTACTAGTGAAGTAAAGCTTGACATTACTTCTCAACTAACAAGTGAATGGAGAGCTAGAATTGGAATTGATTTAAAATCACACAAATTAAACTTTAATGAAATAAAATATCCGTGGCTTAATGAAGAGGCAATTAGGCAGCGTTTTGCAGAACAGTGGGAAGATTATGGTATAGATGGCATATATTATTTAGAGGATACTGTTTCAACAAATGGTCAGGTGGCACAATCTCCTGATTATGGGGAAGGAAATGGTGTGTGGGATGGCCCTGCTACAATTGATGGCATTAGTTTCCCGGGAGAAACATTCTATGATTTTAATGGCAATGATTCGTGGGATGATTATGTTGAACCCATGGAAGTCTCTTTATATTTTCAGAATACGTATGAAGTTCCTTGGTTTGTAATAAATGCTGGCATCAGATTGGACCTTGTAAATTATAATACGAAATCTTGGGCAGATGATAAAGGGAACTATTCACCAAATAAACCATGGTTTTGGCAAGATTGCGGTAGGGATGGTATTTGCCCAGATAGTTTTCAATATTTAGGTCCAGATGAAGATGGCACTGAAGATGATGGACAATATCAGCCTTGGTCTGATTTTGCATTAGATCCATTAGACCCGAGATATAATAATGGCCAGTGTGATGAAGGTGAGGGGGAATGTGTTACGGATAATATTGGAGAGAATTTAGCAGTAGTATTTTTTTCAGAGTCTGATTGGTTCTCAAAAATCAGCCCTAGGGTTGGTTTTAGTCATATTATTACTGACCAGTCAACCTTTACTTTTAATTATGGAGTATATCATCAAACGCCTATTTTTGAGAATATCTACTTAAATACAAGTTCTCTTGAAGACCCTGAGGAGTTGTTTGAGAAAACTGAGGCAAATGCTAATATTGGTAACTCGACTATGACTGCTGCAAGAACTCAGTCATATGAGTTTGCTTTTAATGTTCAGGTTGGTAATCATTGGGCTTATTCTATTGGCAGTTGGGTTAAAAAAATGGATCAATTAACGACTGCTAAAACTTATAGAAGTGGTGTTTATGAATATCAAGTTTCAGCAAATGGAGATTATGGTACTGCAACTGGAATTGATTTAATGTTAGAAAATAAGGGATTGACATTTAATACGATGGTTCAATATACATATTCTAAGGCGGTGGCGAATGGTGAGTATGACCAGGCTGCATTTGGTGAAGAGTATATTGATACACCTTCTCAACAATTCCTCATGCCTTATGATAGACCTCATGATTTATCTGTTAGTTTATTTACTGATGAGTTGCCTTTTGGACTAGATGGTTCTCTGACAGGTTTTTATCAATCTGGTTTGCCATATACCCCCTTATTAAAAAAAGGTAAAAGTTATGATTATGATTATAAAAATAAAAACACAAAGCGTTCTCCATCATTTAAGCAAATTAATATTTCATTGACTAAATCTATTGAATTAAAGAATTATCACATTTCTATGGGTTTAAATGTATATAATTTATTTGATATTTCAAATGCTCTAGATATATATCCTTTAACAGGTAAGTCTGATGACCCTGGCGACTACTTTACAGATGAAATAGGCTTGCCAGCAAATGGTGGTTTTTTATCAAGCGGCTATTATGATCGTCCATGGTATTATAGTTCTCCTAGAGAAATTAACTTTCTAATTCAAATTGACTACAAGTAGATTGAGATGAAGAATCTATTGGTAAGTATAATATTGCTAGTTGTCTTTATTGAGTATTCTAATTGTGAGGATATTCCTAATGGAGTTTCAAAAGATATTAAGCAAGAATATCGGGCTCAGTCTGGTGGGTTGGGTCGTATAGGAGACAATGGCTATCCTTCAAACCCCTTATTAGATCGCGCAAAAGGATATCTGCTGAAAGGAAAAGCAAAATCTGCAGTTTTAAATTATGGAAATTTTACTAGTTGGGATGAATATCCTGCAGGAGGTTGGGGAAAGTATAGTTATTTGCCTAATCTATCATTTATTGCAGGTATAGCTGGTCATGTATATTCATCAGATTTTATATGGAGCGATAGTGATGAGATAATAGATGGAGTTCCTTTGACACTCTGGAAATCTGGTAAGTCTGTCACTGATGGATTAAATGCATATGATGCATGGTTTCAGGAATTAGATACGGTATTCAAAGCCATCGTATATGACGTGAGGGATGGCAAGGGCAAGATGGCAGTTTTTAGGCAAAGTATTGATGAGATAGTGGCTGAAAATGGAGTTCAGTGGACAATTGACCATGACGAAGGTGAAATAATTATCTATTTTGATGATTATTTGACCGATAATCAAAATGGCCCCAATTATTCAAATCAACGTGTGGGTTTGGCATATCCATGGGCTATTAGACCGGCTTTGAAGGAAAGGTTAGATGAATTTGATTTGTTTGACTATGGTGATGATCTTGAGGAATGGACAGATGATGATAATTATATGTTTTATGATGCAACCTTTCAGGAATCATATTTTACGTGGAATGATAGTAAGTCTGATTGGCAAGCAGTTACAAAATCTCGTGAATACACGCATAATGTGGATGTTACAGCAGGTGATATCTTCGGTGGTGTTGAACTTATAAAGGGCAGTACAGTAACCGATAAAGCCGATCCCTTTTACTTGTTAGCCCATAGTGAACATAAACAGACATGGCCAACTGAATATGATATTTCAGTGAATGATCATGTTCCTTTTTGGCCTGGATGGTGGGCAGATAAATATTGGGGAGATAGTCCGAATTCATGGTATGATGAAGGTATAACAAATTGTAATGGATCACGACAGGATGATGATTGCTGGAAACCTAGTATTGGTGACCATGTTTCAGACATGGATATATTTATGCAGTTTGATGATCGTTGGGCCTTTCGAGGTAATCAAGTAGAAAACAATGTTTATTTGCAAACGGGTTATCCTCTAGGTTTGCGAGTAATGTCAATGGGGCATTCATACGGAATTTCATATGCTGAAGACATCATGTTTTTTACTGTCGTGGTTCGTAATGAAAGTGGTTTTGGTGAGACTGGTCAATGGTGTGCATTTGAAGATGGGGAATATAAATATAATGATGATGGCACACCGCTTTGTGGTGACCCAATGATTATGGCAGATGGTACACTATTAAATGCAGGTAAGGGCTTCAATTATAAAGAATTATTTCTGGGCTTTTATATGGATGCTGATGTTCTAGCGGGTGGGCTTTCAGGATATTCTGGCTTACATTCAAATGATGATGATTTTATGGAATATATTGATTGTGAAATACCGTCTGAATATTACCCAGATGGAGAATGTAAGTATATTAATGGTGAAAAATTGCGTGTATCAATGGCTACAATATATGATTATGATGGTCAGAGCGGGCAGCCAGGTGGAGAGACTATAGGGATGGTTGCAGTTCAGCTTTTAGACTCTCCAAAGGCGACAGAAGATATAGATCTAGATGGAGATGAAAGTATTGATATTGAAACTGGTGAGCCTTTAAAGATGACTGATTGGCATTGGTTTGACTGGTATAATAGACCAGGTGTTGTTGCGACAGAAAGTAATCAGGGGGCGAGTGCTGGTGGAGGTGGCCCTCAGGCTGCAAATAAAGAAGAGATTAATTATAAGATTATGTCGGGGGATACCACCAACTTGTCTGCCAGTGAAAAGAAGAGATATTTTCATACTGCTGATCCCGCCACAGATTTAGATGTTTTGCTAAATCCACATTTTGATTCATTGGAGGGGTTAGCTGAAACAGAATTTTTTACTAGAGATCCAGATGGATTAGATGCTGTTTTAGAAATGACTTCAGGTCCCTTTGATTTAGATATTGGGGAAGAGGTGTCTTTTTCATTTTGTGTTATTTTTGGTCAGAATCATGCAGATTTGATTCGTAATGCAGAATTTGCACAAATAATGTATAATGCACATTACCAAGGTTATTCACCGCCAAACCCTCCTAAAGTAAAAGTTGTAGGAGGTCATGGAAAGGCAACAATTTATTGGACAAATGATGCTGAGTTGTCAAAAGATGTGGTTACAACCTATACGGATTTTGAGGGGTATAAAATATACAGGAGTGATGATAATGGAAGTACTTGGGGTAATACTTCACATAAAATTACTGACAATGAAGGGGTGGATGTTGGTTGGTTGCCAATTGAGCAGTATGATCTAAGCGAAGAAGAGGATGAGTCGTTTTGTATATTGGGGTTTGAAGATGTTAATGAAAATGGTTTGCAAGATGGTAATGAACAATGTAAAACATCTCCAGGTGAGTGTGATCCCTGTATTCGAGATCGAGAATTTTCAGGGCCTGATCCTCTTGCTCCGTGGTTTAATCTAGGTAAAAATACGGGGTTTGATGCTATTCGTCTTGACCCCCCTGATACATTAGATGGTGTTGAGTACCATTATGCTTATACTGATACCAATGTTTTTGATGGGTTAAAATATTCTTATTCAGTGACAGCATATGATATTGGTGTTCCTGCAGCTGACACAATACTTACAGATCAAAATTCATTAGAGATTTCTTCTATTGAAGATCCAGGTAAGTGGAGTTTGCAAAATCCATATTCGTATTTAGAAAATCCAAAGGGAACCACTATACATGATAGGAATTTTGATAATGTTATACCTGGGTATACTCCTGAATTAGGGCGAAAATTAAATGTTATAGTTGTACCTAACCCGTATATAGCGAATTCAAGGTTTAATGAAACGGAATATCTAAGGCAGATTCGTTTTACTCATTTGCCAACAAAATGTGAGATTCAAATTTTCACTGTTAGTGGTGAGTTTGTATTTAAGCTAGATCATGCTAGTGAGGTAGATGGGAATGCGGTATGGGATTTACGGACAATAAATAATCAGGAAGCTTCGCCAGGGCTATATTTATTTTCTGTGTCATCTCCAGGGCGAGAAACTTTTATTGGCAAATTTGCAATAGTACGTTGATATATTGTAGATCATATATAATATTTTTATTATTTGCCAGTTCACTTTTTGGTCAATATAGAGATATACCAGATGTTGTGACGAAGGTTGCAACGAGTGCTGCTAACTGGCTAAAGATAGAGTCGGGTGCTCGCGGTATTGGTATGGGTGGTTCTCAGGTAGCTTCTGGTATAGGTGTATCTGCTATTCCATATAATCCATCTTCTATTTCTTATTTAAGAGGAGATCAGGAGGTTTATTATTCAAAGGTCAATTATTTAGCAGGTATCACCCATAATACTATTGCTTATGGTCGTAAAATGTCATATTCTGACTATATTGGTATTCATCTTTTCTATTTAGATTCTGGCCCAATTGGAGTTACAACTCTATGGAATCCAGACGGAACAGGTGAGGATTATCGAGTTACCAATTATGCTTTTCGGTTAGTATATGCCCGCTTAATGACAGACCGATTGCGTATAGGTGGTAGTATAAAATATATACGTGAAGAAATTTATACAATGTCTATGCAGTCATTCTTAGCTGATATAGGTTCCAATTTTGATACGGGTATAGCAG
>JASMKZ010000036.1 GCA_030748955.1 Fidelibacterota bacterium
GTACTAAACTGATTTGGATTCATCCAATCACCATTCTCAGACCTTACTCGCCAATAATAGTTTGATTCCCAATTAATTGCATCCTTTTCAATATAATATAACTCAGCAGTATTGGCACTTATTAAAGGGTCACTAAAATCATTCGACACAGAGAGTTGGAAATCATACCCTGTAGAGCCAGGTATTTCTTCCCATTCGAATAATACATGAACATAACTTAGTTTACTCCCATCTGTTGGATGAATAAGACCACCAAATAACGTTGACATACAAATAATTAACAAAAGTAAATTTTTATTCATATTTTTTGAGTATAAAGTAATGACACCATGAATGCTAAATGGTTAAATTAATCCTATTTCTTCTAATCGCTCTTTTAGATAGCTGCCAGCAGTATGGGTTTTCGAAAGTTGCACATGATCATGGGGATGCAAAAAGAGCGGCATAGATAACCGTGACGTTTCCCGTTTATCATTGGGTGGGTTAATAACCCGATGAGTGGTTGAAGGAAAATATCCATCCGTTGCCATCTGGAGCATATCGCCAGTATTCACAGCAATCATTCCAGGATCCGTTGGTACATCAATCCAACTCCCATCTAAATCACCGGCTTGCAATCCCGGTGAAGTAGCAGCACACAAAATGGTTAATAAGTTTATATCTTCATGGTCTGCAGCCCTTACTGCTTCAGGAGAATCTGTTGCCCTCAGCGGTGGATAATGGATAATTCTCAGCATATTCTGGGGGCTGTTATCAATCATTTTGCTTAACGGCTCTGAAAAAGAATTTTTCACCTCTTCAGGACAGTTATCTTCAACCCAACTAAGGAGAGTACCAGATATATCACAGAGATTACTATATAATTCCATAGTTTTTTTACTCAGCGAATTTGGATATTGCCCCCACGGATAAATTTGAAAGAATTCTTTTAAATCTTTATGGGTATAGCCCTTTGCATTTTCCTCACCAAATGGAAAATATCCGTCTTGTGTTTCAAGGTTGAACTTATAGTCATGTTTATTGTCTGAATTAAAAAATATTTTCCATTCATCATAAACCGCATTTACCAACTCAATATTGATGGGGTGATTTTTTATAACTGCAAATCCCGTATTTTTTAGGGACTCTGTGAATGCAGCTGGCGCTGACGCCGACTGAAAATCAATAACATGAATATCTAAATCAGACACTGTTTGTAAAATTAAGAAATTATAGGAGGAAATTTTTCTTGGAACATTTCTAAAATTTCTCTGGATAAATAAGCCGGATACTGCCCATTTCTGCGGTCCTTAATTTCATCACATACAGCATACCACGCTTTTTCATCTTTAGTTTTCAAGAGTTTTTCTTTTTCTTCTTCAATAAGTTTCATTGGTTCACTCATTATTTTTATCTCCAATTTGAATTAAGTTTATATAAGATTATCTCTTCTCAATAATGCATCTGGATCTGGCTCCTTACCACGGAATTTAACATACATATCCATGGGTGGCTTAGTATTGCCTTTTTCCAGAATATTTTTTCTAAATGAATCTGCAATCACTGTGTTAAATATTCCATTTTCTTTAAAATATTCAAAGGCATCTGCATCCAATGCCTCTGCCCATTTATAAGAGTAATATCCTGCTGAATATCCACCAGCAAAAATATGACCTAATTGACACGAAATAGTAGAGTCTTTAATTTTAGGTAATAGGCGCGTTTTTTCGATGGCTTCATCTTCAAATTTTGCCACATCTTCTACCTTGGATGGATTCCCTGTATGCCATGCCATATCCAACATTCCAAATGAAAGCTGCCTGAGACCCATAGTTCCCGCATTAAAAGACCGTGATTTCTTTATTTTTTCAATTAGATCATCAGGAATAATTTCACCGGTTTCATAATGTTTGGCAAATAAACTTAAGGTTTCTTTTTCTCCCAGCCAGTTTTCCATTATTTGAGATGGCAGTTCTACAAAATCCCAATACACATCTGGGCTAGCAAGTGAGGCATATGTTACTTTTGAGAGCATTCCATGCAGAGCATGACCAAATTCATGGAAGATGGTTTCCACTTCTCTGAAAGTCAAGAGAGATGGTTTTTCTTCAGTAGAAGGAGTAAGATTGCATACAATGGATATTAAAGGCCTCTCTATTTTCCCTTTATATAATCCCTGTTGTCGCCAACTGGTCATCCATGCCCCACCATTTTTTGTTTCACGAGGATGTAGATCAACATAAAAGAGCGACAGAAAATCACCATTTTCTTCATGAACTTCAAACACCCGTACTTCCTCATGATAAATAGGAATTTCTTTCGTTTCTTTGAAATTTAACCCATACATTAGTTGAGCAACTTTAAAAATGCCCTCTATAACATTTTCAGTTTTGAAATAAGGGCGAAGTTCCTCCTGATCAAAATCATATTTTTGCATTTTTAACTTTTCTGAATAATAGGCAGAATCCCAAGATTGCATTTCTTCCACACCATCTTTTCTGGCAAGTTCTCTCATTTCATCCAACTCATTTTGTGCAGAAGGATAATATACATCATACAAGCGATTTAAAAAATTCATCACAATATCGGTTTTACCTGCCATTCGTTTTTGGAGGGTATAGTCCGCATGATCATCAAATCCCAAAATCTGAGCTTTTTCATAGCGAAGCGTTACTATTTTTTTAATAATATCCTGATTATCAAATTCCCCGCCATAAGAAATTTTACCAAATTCACGGCTCATGGTTTCCCGGAGTTTTCGATTTTCTGCATATTGCATTACTGGCATATAACTGGGCATCTGCAAGGTAAACATCCATCCAGATTTTTTATCTTTTTTCTGAGCAGTCTCAGCCGCTTGAGCAACTACCATTTCAGGAATGCCAGAAAGCTCTGATTTGTCTTCTGTGAAGTAGGTATATTCATTAGTAGCATTCAGGGTATTCTGGGAAAATTTTGGAGATAGTTTTGAGAGTTCCTCATCCATTTTCCGCACTTTCTCTTTATCTTCATCATTTAACAATGCACCATTGAGGGTAAACCCCTTGTAGCTTTCTGAAACGAGACGTTTTTGCTCTGTATTCAGATTTTCGGTATCCATATTTTCATAGATATGTTTCACCTTCTCGAATAATTTTGAATCTAAATGTATATTATTACTGAATGCAGACAGCTTGGGGGAAATTTGCTGAGCTAATTCTTTGAAATTATTATCTGACTCTGCACTCATAAGATTAAAATAGGTGTGGGCAATAGTTCCCATAAGCTCTGAACAGGTTTCCATTTTGAGGGCGGTATTCTCAAAAGTAGGAGTATCTGTATTATTTTTAACTTCATCCAATATTCTTTCTGCATCTTTGATGGCATATTCTAAAGCCGGAATGAAATGTTTCTGTTTTATTTCATCAAATGGTACTGCCCCGTATTTATGTGGGGATTGCTTTACAAGTGGATTATTTTCTATTGACATATTTTCCCTCTACTATTATTAATTATTCAACGGAAATAAGGACATGATCTTCGCCATCCTGCACTTCCGCTATTACGCCTACATCGGCACCATCTTTCACTTCTTCAATAATGGCATCAAAATCAATACCTTTTTCGTTCATTTCAGCTTTTGCTTTAGCCGGTACAAACTTACCAAAAAATCGAACCATTTTTAGGCTCAAGGTGATATTGGTGGTTTTCTTTCCATCTTTTATTACTTTTATTTTTATTTTTCTACCGGGGATTCCTTCAGTGTCAGTTGGCGTTTCTTCATATACTTCAACTGATTTTACATTTTCTGAGGATTTCTTTTTTGTTTTTGAGGAAGAATCAAAAGTGACTCCTCCAGCCAATATTCCAGAACCAATAATAATAAAAAGTATGGTCCACCCCTGACCATCAGCTATTATTGAACTCCCGTCAGGGAGCGCTCCGTATACTAAACCAAGAGCCAGGGTAAGGGGAAGCCCCATGGAGGTATCTGGATAGGATGATTTTCTATTTTTAACCGATTCACCCTGAGTACCTGATATTATTCGATTTACAGACTTTCTCAATTTGAAGGTAAAGAATATACCAGATAACACCCACAACCATGTGGGGAATTGCCAACCTAATACATACCAAAATGTGAACAGTATGACCATAATGTATCCTTCTATGATTTATATTATATTTTCATTCTTTTTTGTTCTGTCCTTTATAAAGGACGTAAATTTACGCCCTTTCCATATAATCAAAAACTACTAGAATTTAGGGGGAATTATGTCAAATCTCAATTTACAGGATGCATTATCTGCTATAGATATACAAGCAGACTGGGTTGGCCTACGAGAAGTAAAGGAATCTACCACCTATCGAATAATTCGGGATGGTAACCCTCAAGCAAATTCCAGAGGTGCTGACCATGGGGTTATGGTTGAAGTACTAGCAGACGGTCAGTTTGGCTATTACGGCTGTAATAAATTAGACCATGGCAGTATTGCAAAGGCCGCAGAAAAGGCTTTACAGCAAGCAAAGGCCGCAGCAAAAAATCCCCTTTTTGAGTTTACAGCCGAAGCCCGGCCTGTAACAAAAGGAAAATTTCAATCACCTTTCCAACAATCTGCAGAAGCACTTTCTGCCGGGAAGCTAAATGAAATTATGCTGAAAGCCTATCATCAATTAAAAGTGAATGACCAGATTGTAAGCGCTCATGCTATGGCCATGATTATTGAAACCGAGAGTAATTTTGTGAGTTCAAACGGCAGTGATGTTGAGCAGAACTTTCTCATGGTTCAATCTGACTATTCTGCTATGGCAAATAAGGGAAATATCTATCAACGTCGAACAGACAATCATTGTCTGCAGATTGGTATGGAAGAATTTGATGAAGATATGGTGTTGGCAAGAGCCAATCGAGTTGGGGAACAAGCGTTAGAACTTTTGGATGCAGACGACTGCCCCACTGAGAACACCAACCTTGTATTGGCTCCTGATCAAATGATGCTTCAGATTCATGAATCGGTAGGTCACGCCTTAGAAGTAGATAGAATTTTAGGTGATGAGCGCAATTATGCTGGATGGTCATTTGTGCGTGAAGCCGATTTTGGAAAATTACAGTACGGCTCAAAAATTATGAATATCACTTTTGACCCCACAGTAGACAATCAGTTTGCCTGCTATGGCTATGATGATGGGGGCTTAAAAGCTGAGCGTGATTTCATCATCAAAGATGGCCTATTAGTAAAAGGATTGGGCGGAAAAGAAAGTCAGCTCCGCTCAGGGGTCCCCGGTGTAGCCAACTTCAGAGCATCTTCATGGAACCGTGCCCCTATTGACCGCATGGCAAACTTAAATCTGGAGCCGGGAGATTCTACCTTTGATGAAATAATAGCTGCCGTTGATCATGGGGTGTATATGGAAACCAACCGCTCGTGGTCTATTGATGATTACCGAAACAAGTTTCAGTTTGGTTGTGAATATGGAAAGCTTATTGAAAATGGAAAACTCACCAAAACTCTGAAAAACCCCAATTACCGAGCCATTTCAAATCCATTTTGGAACAGCCTGAAAATGCTGGGAAATCAAGATACCTTTGAAGTATATGGCACCCCCTATTGTGGTAAGGGTGAACCCAATCAGGCAATCCGGGTGGGACATGCCTCCCCAGTCTGCCTATTTGAAAATGTAGAAGTCTTTGGTGGCGCATAATAAGGAGAAAACAATGGAACAACTATTCAATCAACTATCAGAAACATTATTAAACAATCTCCATTCTGGTGAACAGCTAAAAGTCGCCATAGGAGGTGAAAATAGCCAATTTGTACGCTTCAGCCAATCTAAAGTCCGTCAGTCTGGATTGGTTGATGATGCCAGTTTAGATATTATACTCATCAAAGATGGACGTACCTGCAGTGGCAGTTTTACCTTAACGGGGAATATTGACGTTGATGAAGCAACGGCAATGGCAGAAATGAATCGTTTAAGGGCTGAAGTGGGCACATTACCCAAAGATCCCTTTGTGGTCATGCCTGAAGATACTGGCTCCAGCCGAGAAGAGCATAATGGCAATCTGTTAAGCGCTGAAGAGACGGTTTCTGCTCTGAGCCCTGCAATGCAAGGTGTTGACCTGGCAGGCATCTGGGCATCTGGGAGAATATTCAGCGGTAATGCCAATTCTGCTGGGCAGAAACATTGGTTTGCCACAGACACCTTTTCATTAGATTATTCCCTCATCACCCCAGATGAACGGATGGTGAAAGGTACCTATGCTGGTAGTTATTGGGAACGATCAGAATATGAAAAGAACATGGCAAAATCCATTGCCAAATTGCGGATGATGGAAAAACCAGGGAAAAAAATAAAACCGGGATCCTACCGTACCTATATTGCTCCAGCTGGTGTGGCTGATATTGTGGGCATGTTTTCCTGGGGAGGGGTTGGCGAGGCATCCATTCAACAAGGAGATAGTTCACTCTGCAAGATGCGCCAAAATGGAATAAAAATGTCTCCCTGTTTCACGCTGAGTGAAGATTTTACTTCAGGTATTGTTCCCCGCTTTAACAGTAATGGCGAATTGGCTCCAGAAAAATTAGATCTTATTCTTGCCGGCAGTCTAAAAAATACTCTGGTGAGCAGCCGTACAGCAAAGGAATATGGTGTGCAGTCAAATTATGCTGGTGAAGGGGAATCTTTGCGTTCACCTGTTTTATCTCCTGGAGAGTTAAACGAAGACGAAGTGGTGAAAAAAATTGATAATGGAATTTACCTTTCCAATCTGCATTACCTTAATTGGAGTGACCGCCCTGGCGGACGTATTACCGGTATGACTCGCTATGCCTGTTTTTGGGTAGAAAATGGAGAGGTGGTAGCGCCAATTGAAAATATGCGATTTGATGACAGTATTTATAATTTCTTTGGTAAAAATCTAGAAGCAGTTACGGACAAAGCACATCTACATCCAACAGTTGAAACCTATGATGGGAGAGAATTAGGCGGAGTTTCCTGCCCAGGAATTTTATTGAAATCGTTTGAGTTGACATTATAAACTATTTTATTTGTTAATAAAAACCTACTCTTCAATCCTCACTAACATATTATTTTCAAAATAGAGGTGGGATGTGATTGAATCCGTTGGATATGTCCACATTTCAAATTGTCGGCGGGGTTCATTCATTGTACTAATATGTTTAGGAAGTCCCTTAATTTGTTTAACCTCTTCATAGGTCATTCCTAACTGCAGAATTTCAGGAATTGTTTCCTTCTTTCTTTGAATAATATAATCCTGAGCATATTGGTTTTTACTTTTTGACCTTTGATTTTCCAATTGCAGCTCAAGTTTAACAATGTAGCTATCCAATTCATTTTCCATTTCGGGGTTTAATTCAATAATGGACTCCAGATAATTAATTACTAAGTAAAGCTCATCATCATTCATAGCAAAGAATGCATCTTTCATAATGGAGTTAGTAATTTGTTTTAATTTTGGTATCACCAAGGATTCAATGGTAGGATATAATTGAATCGCATCCAAATAATTTTGTATTGCTGCTGAATAATTTCCAATTTCAGTATTTAATTTGCCTTTGTCAAAATATAAACCTGCTAGGGTTTCATTCGCCTGTGTGAGTTCTGGATATATATTCTGGGCCATAAAAATCAGTTTTTCTGCCTCAGCAATCGACATTTGATTTTTATAATTTTTTACACTGTCCAGCAGTTCAGCTGCAATATTCCTCCTATGTTGTTGAATTTCAATTTTAAGGTCATCTTTAGCCTCCTTCTCAGCTAAGTTAAACCATTTAAGTGCTTCAGTAAATTCCGATTTAATGAAAGCTTCAACACCATAATTAACTTGTTGGTAAGGAATTTGAGATTGACAATATTCCAGCATTGTCTGAGACTTATCCCTTTTTCCATGTCTTCTCTTCTTGGCGAGAAAATTTTCAAAACCTTCTGCCGCAGAGATAAAATCATTATTAATCATATAGGAATATGCAATATCTCCATCGGTGTGTTTACCACCAAACTGGATGCCGGTGGTAAGAAATATTCCAGAAGCTCGTATATCGACGCCATAAATAGGTGACAAATCGTCTGCGGCATTTACGGAAGTCATATATAATCGACTCCATTTTGCTTCAACTCCAATGGTATAGTTGAAATCACCTCTGGATTGATTGAAAATATATTTGGTTCCAATCCCGAAGCTTTCACTTAAACCCATACCCGTCAAATCTTTGTCACCACCTTCAGACTCATATAGAGACATTGAATTAACCCCAAAAGAATGATAAATATAGGTTGCACGATTTCGTGATAATTGCCAGCTCAGGCTTGTATTTGTATTTAGCCCAAGAGAGCGGGGGTGAAAATGATAATCTCCTTTGGCAGCAGTCTTAATCCATTCTTTTCCCGTTTCAGATGGCAGGGATGGATTAGATAAGAAATCAGTGTATTGAAATCCCAACCCAAATTGCAGATCGAAATAATTTTGATGAATGAGAAAATGGGGAAGGTTAGTGCGTAGAATATCTACTTCAATAAAAATACCCCTCCGATTTGATAATGCATCCAGAATATTAAACTGATATTGAGTTGAATCTAAAAATACAGGTAAATCGGAAGTTGTAATTGGTGTTTTATTAAATATTGAACCTGACCAATAATCCTTGCCACCATAATTTAAATAACCTGCTTTTACTTCAAAGGGAGTAAAAACTATTGGATCTCGGAATGTCATTCTGTGAGCAAGAGAATTCCAAACCATTGAAGTGGTTGACTTTCCCCAAGTACTCTCCTGACAGAAAGAGATGGATAAAAGCCCCATAAAAACATGCTGGATTATGAACTTCACAGGTGGTCAATTTAGGTATAAATATGAAATTGAACCAAGAACGTGGTCGAAAAAATTACATTCTGTTACAGAATATTTTTATTTTGCTGGGCTAATATCTAGTAAATTATTGCAAATTATCTATTATAAAAATGGAGTAAAAATGATGAGGGGTTTAATAAAATATTCTCTGTGGGTCTGTTTATTTGGCCTTAGCTTTGGTCTGGTAGATTATAATTCAGAAATTCAACCTATTTTCAATTCGGCTTGTACTAGTTGCCATGGTAGTTCTGCTGGATTAGATCTCAGCTCATATAATAATATTATGATGGGCTCAAATAATGGCGATGTAGTCATTCCCTACGATCATGCATCCAGTGAGCTTTGGGTTCGTGTTAATTCCGGGCAGATGCCTCCAGGCAATAATGATCTAACAGATGAACAGGTAGATCTCATTGCCCAGTGGATTGATGAAGGGGCTCTAGAAGAACCGGGATCAAGTAGTGGGTGTACCGATCCGGAAGCTTATAACTGTGCGGATGATGATAGTTGGGAAAATTATATATTTGATATTGGAGGTACAATGTATGATAACAGTTGTAATTGGGATTGGAATTTGGATGTCTCTGAAGCGGAGTATGTAGGAGGATGTGAATCTGGCCCCTGTGTTGGATATTATAATCCAGGAGCTTCAACGGATGATGGATCATGCCGATACTATCATGCGCCTCATGGAAATGAAGTGGTATTTGCTGCAGAAGATGATGGGATATCTATAGATTGGTCTGCATTTATCCCCCCTGTAAATGCAGTTTTAGAATCCTATCATGTACAACGCTGTTTAGAAGAGGGCTGTAGTTGGATGCCAGGGTTTGGTATAAGCCCTACTGAGCCTCCAAATACAAACACGTTACTTTTTGATGAATTTGATTGGGAAGCAGGAGTAGAAATTAAATATGCCATTGCAGTTAAATATGAAAATAATCCCTATTGGGGCTGGGCAATTGGCGCATCTTATATTACCCCTTTGTGGTGGCCCGGCGATATGAATGGTGATGGTGGTTGGAATGTGTTGGATATCGTCGCCCTTGCCAACTGTGTACTAGCAGCTAACTGTGGTGGTATTGAAGGTGGCCTTCCCGCTGACATGAATGGTGATGGTAACTATAATGTTTTAGATATTGTAGCACTAGCCAACTGTGTACTTGCAGACAACTGTGGTGGTTAATCAAAAAATTATAGGATAATGTTAAATAAAAAAGGGCGATATCTCTATCGCCCTTTTTTATTATCTGGAATAAATAATTACGAATCTAACTCATCTAATACAAGCTGAGATAGATTAAAATAATCCTTACATGAAAACTGAAAAGTCAAATGTTCATAATCACCATGGTCATTTATGATATAGTATTTTTCATACTCATCTTTTTTTCTAACAATTTCCTTTAGTGCATAAATAAAATGATCTACATCATCTTTGGTATTATACAGTCCAAAACTCACTCGAACCATTCCCATCCATGGCTCAGTATGCCAATCGGTAATCTGCTTTGCCCTGGCTTCATTAATTTGAATATGGTGGGTTAATTCCAACATTTTTTCTACATAAGGGTGAGCACAGAAGCACTCATTTCTAACCGCAATATTGAAATAGTCGTTTAGAATTGCGGCAACCAGCCCATGATTCAAATTTTTCATATTAAAAGATATGGTACCTGCTCGGGGGCAAGTTTTCATACAGGTTTCACCATATATTACCACTTCTGGAATTTTTAACATTTCTTCCAGGCAATAATGGGTTAACTGTGTATCCTCTTCCAGCACATTCTCCATTCCAATCTGATCTAATACATGAATGGCTGCACCAAGGGTTATTGCTCCAAGAATATTTTGCGTACCTGCTTCTTCTCTATCAGGAAAATCATTGGTGACATAATAACGTTCAGGAAATACTCTGTCAACCATGCCACCACCAACCTCTTCAGGTTCAATTTTTTCCATAAGGTCTTTTCTGACTATTACTACTCCTGGCGATCCAGGGGCATAGGTTTTATGACCAGAAAAAATAAGAGCATCCACATCCATTTCAGGGTCAGCATTACCGCTCATAACTATGGGAACATGAGCCGCCATTTGTGCGGCATCAACAACTATATATGCTCCATAATGATGGGCTAATTTTGCAACCTCATTTATGGGA
Organism: Fidelibacterota bacterium; assembly: GCA_030748955.1. Lineage (GTDB taxonomy): Bacteria > Fidelibacterota > Marinisomatia > SCGC-AAA003-L08 > D37C17 > D37C17. The sequence continues at coordinate 10,989 of JASMKZ010000036.1, forward strand.
TTAATTATTCCTGTCACATTACTGATTCCCGTTACAGAAACATAATTGACTCTTCCCTCATATTCTGCTAAATAATGCTCTAATAAATCCATATCTACGCAGCCCATTTTTGATTCATGGGTATCAACGGGAATATGAATCACGTGACCTCCATGTTTTCGATGTGGAAGATCATTAGAATGATGTTCCATTATGGAAACTAAAACAACATCCTTTTTGGGTTGGAGATGATTAAATACACGGGCAATCCTATTCATGCCGGAAGTAGTACCACTCCCTGTGAAAAAACAAGTATAATGTTCAGGATCTGCCTGAACAAATTGCAATATTTTCTCATGTACCCAAGCATAAGTTTTCGTAGCAATTTTTGCACTGAAATGCATAAGCGAATGGGTATTAGAATAGTGTTGAAGAAATTTTTCACCCGTTCGATGTGCTATTCCCATCATAAGTGTAGATGCAGTAGAATCCAGATAAATTCGACGGGTAATCTCTCCACTTGCTACTTGATAATTTGTTTCCAATCCAAGAAAATCATTTTGGACCTTTTCGAAGAAATTTGTTGTTTCTTTTTCTTTTATTTCGGGTATTAGTATGTCAGTTTCCATAAGAGAAAATTTAAGGACTATATGTTATTTCTTTTCACTAAAGATTAATCTTCATTATTTTGATATGTGATGATAGAATCTAGCCGTTCCTTCAAAAGAGTAGTCATTGAAAACGTAGAATTCCATCCATCCCAATAGCAGGGGAGCAACCCAATGCCGGTTGAACAAATAAAAGCTTCATCCATTTCGTTAATGGAATCAAATGGAATAGAATCTTCAATTACTGATAATCCAATTGCGGGTGCAAGTTCCATAATTGTATCCCGCATTACGCCCGGCAGCACACCCAGATCAAGCCCTGGCGTAATTAATGTTTTTCCCCTAATAAAGAATATATTTCTAATGGCACATTCTGTTATAATGTTTTCCCTATTATAAAATACCGGCTCAAATGCGCCTGCTTTTTCAGCATCTTTTTTTGCCAGCATATTACCTATATAATTCAATGATTTGATAGCCGGATTAAACCGAATTATAGGATATTGTTTCTCAGAATAAAACAATACCTTAACGGGTTTAGTTGGTTTTGTTGTAAAGGGGCGAATAGTAATATATACATTTGGGTTTCCCGTATAATTCCAGGGAGTTCCAGATATTTCCCCTCTGGTTATCATCAACTTAAGTAAGCCTGATGGAATATTATTCTGCCTAATCATTTCCTCTAAAATAGAAATTAATTCGATATCTGTTTTACTAAGCCCTATCTGAATAAGGTTCAAGCCTGAATGGAGTCGTTTCAGATGTTTTTCCGGCTTAAAAAGTATTCCATTTTGAAAGCGGATTGTTTCAAATAGTCCATCACCACGCTGGAACCCTCCATCACTGAAAGAAACCTTCGAATCAGATGCAGACTGCCATTCACCATTAATATAATTGATAATTTCTTTCATTAATGATTTGCAAATTGCTGTGTTTTCTCATGATTAATCTTTTGTGACTGAACGTTCTTTTGGAAAGGTTTGAGAATAGCCCCTTTTTGCTGTGCTTCCTGCCACTCTTCTAGAGAATCTGAATCCCAAACAATTCCACCACCAACCGGATAGACAGCCTTTTCATTTTGAATGGTCATAGTTCGAATAGCAATATTGAAATCCATATCTCCATTTGGCTGAATGTAGCCCAGACATCCTGTATAAATACCGCGTTGATAGCCTTCCAGAGCATCAATTATTTCCATAGATTTTTCTTTCGGAGCACCCGTTATTGACCCCCCAGGGAATAATGCCCTTATTATATCTGATTCTGTTATAGAATTTTGTAACTTTCCATATACTCGTGAGACCATTTGATGTACTGTATTAAAAGACTGAATTCCATATAAGTCATCCACTTTTACAGAATCATAGTCACAAATTTTACCTAAATCATTCCGGATGAGATCCACAATCATAAGATGTTCGGCTCGATCTTTTTCACTTTCAAAAAGTTCACCAGCCAAACGTTCATCCATTATGAGGTCATTAGATCGTGGTCGAGTACCTTTCATCGGAAATGATTCTATTTTTCTATTGTTAGTTCGGAAAAACTGCTCAGGGCTAAAACTTAAAATCTGAAAATCTTTCTGATTTAGGTACATCCCATAATGAGGACGAACCATTTCCCGCATTGAAAGATAAATATCCAATGGATTATCAGTTATCTCAAATTTCTTAGGTTGGGTAAAATTAATTTGATAACTATCACCATTGCTCAGAGCAGTTTTTATTTTTCTGATGAATTCTTTATATTCATGAGGAGGGGGAATATCTTTCTTCAGGCGAAATACAGTAGATGCTGCCTCTAACTCAGGTTCAGTTATTCGGTACGGAACAACTAATTTAGGCTTTCCAAACCAAAGTAGGGGTTGCGTAGAATTGGGGTTATTAAAGGCAATATGAGGGAATAAAATATTCTTAAAATCATAAGATATATATCCAACAGCTGATAATTCGTTTGACTCCGACTTCCAGTTATCAAGGGTTTTCTGAAATAATTCTAGAGGTGATTCGTTAGATAATTTCCCGTTCAATAGGGCTTCACCCTTATTATTTATTGAGAAGGTTTCTTCAAATTTCCAAATTGCATATCTATTTGAAGAAGTATCCCAATGATCAATAAGTGCATGGGGGTTCCCAAATGTTTTTATTAACGAGTATAAATTATCCATGTTTTTTTTCTAGTGGCGATTTATTTACCGTGCCAAAGCTGGTAAAGTTAAAAATACGGGGGGATGGAATAGCATAAGAAAACACACGATTAGCTTTTAAGAACTGTGAAATGCCAATTTCCTTAATGAGTGCTAGTGGAACTTTTTTTCTTTTTCCATTAATTGATTTTAAGATTGATGGAATTTGGGGGGGGGTCCACCCCAGCGTATCACCAAATAGATTGATTAATGTTAGTATAACATCTTCATCCCAATCAGGGTTAAACTGAAACTGTTTACTACAAATGTTTAAATGCTTACTCCTCAGTTTGCTCTTTCCTGATACAGCTTGCATTGATTGAAAAAGCGGATATAAATCTTCATCAATTCTTCTTTCAAACCCTTTTGTGTTTACTCTGCTGAACAACCCTTTCCAATTATAATCAGGTAGTAATTGCTCCCAGTATTTAGAATTTTCAGGATACTGCTGATATTTTAACCAAGCTGCATCACTATGAAGCACCAAGAGTCGAGCCAAGAGATCATTTTTAATTTCTATATTGTGTAGCCAAAGTAAATAAATGAGCGTTGAAAACGGGAACTTTTTTTGAAACTCTCCAGCCGTTATTTCTGCCAATATGTTTGGATTACAGGAGGATTGGAACCCAGCAGGAACATCACCAGAAATAGAAACAATATGTCCACCAATGGCTTTCCCCTGTTTAGGAAGAATATTTAAATCTACCCAAATTAAATTCTGTTTTTCCTGTATCCCTTTTTCTGTTATCCAAATGGTATTGAGATCATAATACCCTT
>JASMKZ010000037.1:0-13961 GCA_030748955.1 Fidelibacterota bacterium
AACGATGGTGATACATGTGATGGAAACGAAGATTGTTTTGGTGATTGTGGCGGTACTGCTTATTTAGATGACTGTGGCGTTTGTGATTCAAACACAAATAATGATAATGAGCAATGTCTGGATTGTAATTCTGTACCAAATGGTGATTCTGTCTTAGATAATTGTGGCACCTGTGATAACAATGTGTCAAATGATTGTGTAATGGATTGTAATGGAGTATGGGGAGGCAGTGATTTTGTTGATGATTGTGGTATTTGCGAAGGACCTCAAATAGATGGAGATTTAGATGGAGATGGTGATATTTGTGAAACTGCGTGTACCGAGGCACTAGACTGTTTTGGTGTTTGTGGTGGTGAAGCTTTTACAGATGACTGTGGTCTTTGTGTTGGAGGAGCTACAGATTCCTGTATTCCTGATTGTTTGGGAATTCCCGGGGGGACTGCTTATTTAGATGATTGCAATACATGTGATGCTGACAGTGAAAATGACAACCAATGTGTAGATTGTAATGGTACCGTTGATGGTGCAGCTATATTAGATAATTGCGGGAATTGTGTTGAAGATTTATCTGATTCAAGTTATGAGTGTGAACAAGATTGTAATGGAGTATGGGGAGGCGAGCATCCCCCCACGTTTTCTTGTCAAAATGGTAAAATAGCCTGCAACTATAATGCCTGTTTTGATTTAGCTTATAACGAATTTCAATTACCTCAGAGGTTTGATATTAACCGAATATACCCAAATCCATTTAATCCACAAGCCACTATTGATTTTGGAATTTCTGAACCTGCGATGGTTCAATTAAATATTTATAATTTGAATGGGCAGAAAGTGGATATTCTCAAAAATGCATTTACTTTACCAGGGAATTATTCTGTAATTTGGAATGGGACCAATCATCCGTCGGGTATTTATTTTGTAATATTACAGAGTTCCAATGCAATTGTTAAACAGAAAATGATGTTGATTAAATAATTTTACAACACTAATGAAAAATTCATCCACAATTTTATTTTCTATTTTTATCAGTATTTATTCAATTGGGTGTGACTCTTCCAATTCTCCAACAAATTCATCTGATTGTCCCTTTTTGAACCAAAGTCGCGGTTGTGATGGAAATTGTTCGCAAAACCCCTTGATTGATGATGCATGCGGTATATGTGGTGGTGATGGTTCCTCCTGTGAAAATGAATCTAATTGTCCTATTAATCAGAGCATAGGTTGTGATAGTAATTGTGCGGAAAATCCATTACAAAATGATGCTTGCGGTATTTGCGGTGGAGATGGGTCTACCTGTGAAGACTTATGGAATGTATTTTATGATGTGGATGTTCCAATTGCGGGTTTTCAATTTGGAGTAAATGAAGGTAGTATTATCAATGCTTCTGGTGGGGCGACAATTGAAGCAGGACTATCTGTTTCTAATAGCTCTTCAACTGTACTAGCTTTTAGTTTTTCTGGTGCTACTATTCCTTCGGGAACAGGTATATTAATAAGTTTAGAAATAGAAGGGGATACTAATTTATTTTGCATCAAAGATTTAGTTTTATCAAACATTGGTGGAGATCCAATTCCTGCAATAATTGAAAATTGTAATACAATCAAGTATTCAGAATAAACATACCATCTTTTTTCTTTAAATCGTTTCAAAATATGGCATTAATTTTCCACCATGCCAATTCAGGTAAATGAACTCTCTAAACATTTTAAAATGTTTAAACGAGAAGCTGGGCTTTCCGGCGCATTTCACTCATTCTTCAATCGAAAATATGAAACTTTCCATGCCCTGAAAGATATTTCTGTCCAAATTGAGGATGGGGAAATATTAGGTATTTTGGGAGAAAATGGTGCTGGTAAAACCACACTTATAAAATTATTGGTGGGGCTTCTTCATCCATCTTCTGGTGGGGTAAACATCAATGGATTTACCCCTTGGAATCGGAAATCTGATTTTCTTAAACAGATTTCAGTAGTTATGGGACAAAAAAATCAACTCTGGTGGGATATTCCGGCATCAGAATCATTTTTGTTAAACCAGAAAATATATGAAATTCCAGAAACACAATATAAAAATACTCTTAATGAATTAGTGGATCTATTATCGGTTCAAGACAAATTAAATGTACAGGTTCGTCGTCTTTCTCTAGGAGAAAGAATGAAAATGGAGATTATTGCAGCCCTCCTCCACAGGCCAAAAATTGTACTATTGGATGAGCCTACAATTGGGTTAGATGTTATTTCTCAATTGAAAATTAGAGAATTTGTAAAGTGTTATAATGAAAAATATAAAACTACATTCCTGCTGACCAGCCATTATATGCATGATATTCAGGCTCTGTGTAAGCGTGTATATGTTATTCATAAAGGAGCATCATTATATGATGGTGACTTTGAAAAACTAGTGAATCGTATTAATCCAAAAAGAAAACTAATATTTGAGTTTAGTGAAATCCCTGATACTAATAAAACCAAGATATTATCGGAAAAATATATTTTTAATCTGAATGATACAATTCTTCATGCAGAACTTCCCGATAAAGAGTTGACAAATTTAGTGTCTGAATTATTTCATTTAGGGATACCTGCATCCATCACAATGGAAGACCTGCCCGTTGAAGACACCATGCGTTCTTTTTTTATGGCTCCTGAAAAATTTCTAGAATGAATTCTTATTTGAAAAAGTATTTTTCTGTAATTCGTATGACGTGGATTCAGGCGCTGGAATATAAAGCAAATGCCATTGTTGGTACCTTTGCAATATTTTCTGGTTTGGCAATTGAATTTTTAATTTGGAAACAGGTTTTTCAAGCGCAAGATTTACAGGAAATACGTGGATTCACTTTTAATGGTCTTATGGCATATATATTTTTATGTATGATTGTGGGTCAATTAAAATCTTCCTGGGCAACCTCTATGGAAATGATAGATTCAATTCGTACAGGGGAAATGAATAAATATCTTATTCGCCCCATTTCATTTTTCACCTATCATTTTATGATGTTTATTGGGCATAATTCTACGTTTTATATTGTATATACAACGGTATTAATATTATTCCCAATTGTACTTCCTGGATGGGCCTTTCCAACTATCTTACATGTTATTGGGTTTATTGCTGCATTATTAATATCTATTTATCTTTCTTATTCCATTTATTTCTGCATGGTCTGTTTTGCGTTTTGGTTTGGAGAAGTTAGGGCATTGGTGATTGCCTATAATATTTCAAATATAGTTTTGTCTGGTCAAATAATACCACTTCGACTATTTCCAGATTCGGTACGAAATATAATTAATTTGACGCCGCTACAATTTTTAGTTGATTTTCCAGTGAGTATTGCTACAGCTAATTTACCCATAAATCTTTGGATTCCTAAAATGGGCATGGCATTGTTTTGGTGTATAATTATGACAGTCACAGGTCGGGTAATTTACAGGTCAGGAATCCGTGTTTATGGTGGATATGGTGCGTAGATATTTTTCATTATGGAGATGCTTTTTCAATAATAGCCTAACCAGAGATTTAGAGTTTAAAGCAAACTTTTTGGGAGGTCTTATTGTTGATATTATTTTTTATGGTATTCAGTTTTTCTTTTTCTCAATCATTTATTCCTATGTAAATGCTCTTGGAGATTTTACTCGAGAAGATGTGATGATCTTTCTGGTGATAACTTTTTTGGCTGACACATTTTATATGTTTTTTTTCTCGGGGAATTTATTTCATCTAAATAAATGGATGGTAAGTGGAGACCTTGATTATTCCCTTTTAAGACCAGTAGAATCCCAGTTCATGGTATCATTTAGATATGTAAAATCGTATGCACTTGTGAGTATTGTTATTTTATTGATTATGCTTATAACCCTTATTATAGATTATTCTAAACCAATTGGCATTTTGAATATGGTTACTTTTGCCATATCCTTTTTAATGGGAACGGTTTTGTGGTACAGTGTTGATTTTATAATATCCAGCTCATGTTTCTGGTTTAAGAATTTTTCTGTTTCAGGATGGCTTAGTCATGAAATATTAAAGTTTTCTACTCGCCCAGATTCAATTTATACCGGAATATTAAGGAAGGTACTTTTTTCCATAATACCAATGGTTTTAATCGCATCTATTCCCACCCGAATATTATTATATGGCCCTAATTATCATTATTTAATAGGGCAATTATTTATGGCATTGACTTTTCTATCATTGACCAGAATTATTTGGAAAAGAGGACTATTGCGTTATGAGAGTGCCTCAAGTTGAAAATCAAATAATCCTAATATCTTTTTTTGGATAAATGTGCTATAAATCAATAACTTATTGACGAAATCTATGTAGTTTCTTGGAGAAAATGTCTGTTTTTGCAGTCAGTAAAAAAATATTGTGATGAAAAAATGAAATATTATAAAAATATATTGAATTATCTTATTCTAGTTATGACTTTAATAACTAGTAGCTTAGGTCAGGATCTTGATGAAGGAGATATTACAATTTCTCTAGAATTATTAAATACAGGATGGTTTACTTTAGATAGCTGGACATATTCTGACCTATGGAGTGTTGATATTACAAATCATACTTCTGAACAAAAAGAATATAGACTACATTTTGAATTCAAAAAAAATGGTAATAGAGCAATGGCGGGCTTAACTCCTGTAGAAACTATTCATCCGAATGAGACAATAATAATGAATAATGGTGATGAGGCGTTCAGTGATGAATATTACTTAGATGAATGGTATTGTGATGATTATGCTGTTGATGGATCATGTATTAACAATTTTGAAAATTCAATAAAATCTCTAGGTCATATTCCAGCAGGTAGTAATTATGAATTAAGGGTAGAAATAGTCAGGCCTAATGATAAAGAGTTTGTTATAGATTTTGCTGAAGAGTCAATGGCCTTCGAATTAGGGGATTCTCATTTTTCAATAGAATATCCCGATGATGGTCAAGCTGTATCTGATTATGGGGATCATTTTTATTTTGGGTGGAATACACCTGGGTTTAGAAATGGCGTTAAAATTGAATTCAGAATAATAATATCAGCGATAATTCCAGAGGATGCAGATACACCCGAAGATGCAATCGATTTAGGTTATAATCCTGTATTTTATTATGATTCGGATTGGGATGATCTACCCATTGTTGAATGGCCTTATGTAGAAACGGGTGCATCTCAATTTATTAATGTCTATCCCCTATCATTAATTGCTGAAACTGACATGCCACAACTTGAATGTGGGTACGATTACGCGTGGCGCGTGGATGCTCGGGAAGTTATTGATGGATATAATGATGGTGGAAATCAAGGGATATGGGGGTGGCCTGACTGGAAAAAATCTGAAGTTAGACAATTTTCCTGGGGTGAGAATCCAAAAGAATTATTAGTTTCACCAATTACTAATGATGAAGTTACGGATGTACTGCCTTTATTTACCTGGTATGATATTATAGGATGTGCATGGGATGGCTTCGATATTGAAATCTCACCCAAAGAAGACGAAGACTTTGCAGAAAGCTGGATAGAATATAAAATTCCTTCACCTTTCCAATATCCATCTGATGCGCCAGGATTAATCCCCGGGAAAAGTTATAATTGGCGAATTCGTATCCACTCTTTAACAGGCAATACTCAATGGAGTGAAATTGAGACTTTTACTATTCAAGACATTGAATTAATTTCTCCAACACTTGGGGAAATTACCGTATCTACCCGACCATACTTTAACATCGATGCACCAGAAAATATTTCACATTATGAGTTATTAATTGGTGATGAAAATGATGAATATGTTGAGCAAGTAGAAGTTTATAATCGAGAACAAGTAATTACAACATTGCCTTGGCAGTATCCATCTCAGGATATAGAAAATGGACTTTTCCCCAATATGGTTTATTATTGGAAATTATTGATATTTGATGGAAGTGGAAATATTTTGGGTGATATTGAAGACTATGAAGTTATGGGAAATTTTAGGGTTATGCCAATATATGATCTTGTACCTTCTAATGGCGGAACAAATATTCCACTAAATCAAAAATTTACATGGGATGGCCCTGCATCAGTACCATCGTATGAGTTTTGGCTATCCGATATTGATGACCCCGATGTAGAAAATCCAAAGATAAGAATGAATACCTCTGGCAGTAAATTCATTGATTATCCTGAAAATGGTGATTTTCCCCTTGAAAATGAAAAATCATATTATTGGAAGATTGTGCCAAAGGATATAAATAATAATTATGGCTTACCATCTTCTTATTCAATGGTCTATCAATTTACCGCATTAGATTTCCCGGTGATGGGTGAAGAATTATCTATATCCAATAGTGATCCACGAATTCCAATAATTACCATTGAAACCTCAGAAGGAATAGAATATACAATTTTTATTTATGGTGATGCAGATGGAAGTACAATTATTGGAGAAATTTCAGGTGTCACAAATTTTCCATTTGTATATTCTGATGGTATAGAAACGCTCCAATATAGTACAATCTACTATATTCAGGTTCAACCAATGAAAGATGGGGAAGATTTTGGTCCCCCAAGCACTATGTTAGCATTTCCAATTCCGGAAGAACTAGAAAATACAGAACAATGTGAAATAAGTTGTGAACTTACCGATAATGATGAGCCAGAAATATTAGTATCGATACTAGCTGGTTTAGAAGAAGCCGCAGAATATTTAATCCTCATATCTCAAAGTGAAGATATGTCCAATCCATCTGAAGTTCTTATCTCCTCAAGTCAATCTCAACAGTTGTTTGCTTCCGATTATGTAGATTGGGGAAATACATATTATACGCAGGTTGTAGCAATCTCAAGTGATGGTGACATCGTTGGCAGAGCTTCGGAAGTACAAATGATCAATGTTGAAAGCAAACCGGGTATGAATGAACAAACAGCAATTTCAGTAAGCTTAGCAGAGGGTAGTATTATTCCCCATTTTGAGATTATTAATGAAATTTCTGGATCATCCGGATATCAAATAACTATTTCAACGGAATCGGATATGTCTGCAGAAATATTTCAGTTTAATTTATCTAACTCAATAACTGCTGATTACCCAGGTGATGGTCCTCAACTGGAATATGGAAAATCTTATTATGTTACTGCCCAAGGGTTAGATGAAGACAATATTCACGGCATACTTTCTTCTATCGTTGGATTTTTTATTCCAAATATTACACCACCTATATTGGGGGAAGCGTTTAATTGGGAATCCACAGTTCCTTCGGCAAACGAATATTTACTAGAGGTAAGTTTAATAGAAGATTTTAGTACATTAGAATTAACTGAAAACATTCAAGGGAATTCTTATCCAATAAATATGGATGAGCTTGAATATAACAAGGGATATTATTGGAGAGTATCAGGATTCGATGAAGAAGGTAATTCTTTTGGAAACCCAAGTCAAATTGCCTTTTATCAATCTCCTTCTGTACCTGCTCCTACATTAGATGCTTTTTCTGAGGAGACTCCTTTAGCACCTGAATTTTTCTGGAGTGGAATTGAAATAGCAACAGGATATCAAATTACGGTTTCCGGTGATGGTGGTTTGGAAAATATTCTCTGGCAGGAAAATACAAGTAACACATCTGCTACCTATCCTGAATCTGCTACATTGTTAGAATTTGCAACTACCTATTATTGGATGGTAGTGTCTTTAGATGAGAATGAGAATGTACTCAGTCTATCATCTATAGAATCTTTTTCAACAAAATCAGTTTATCCCGTATTAGGGTTAAATCCTGATGGAGGTATTGAAACGCTTTCACCCACACTTCAGTGGGAAGCGAATGACAAAATTACCTTATATTTAATAAATGTAGGCACGGATGCAGAAATGGGTACTATAATTATAAGCGAGAAAGCAGATGGTAATTCCTTCCCTATCGGAGATGGAGTTTTATTATCTAGTACTAAATATTATTGGACAGTTGATGGTTTAGATGAAAATGGAGAAAGTTTAGCAGGACCATCAATTCCTGCATTGATTGTTACACCTACCACTGATAATATTCTACTTATTTCCCCAATTGGAGATGAGCAAGTAAGTAATCTAAATCCCGTTATGAAGTGGGGGGCACTATTGGGAATAACTTCTTATACTTTGCGAGTAAGCACAGAACCTGAATTTGAAAATTTAATTATAAATACTTTAATTTCTGGAAACGAAACTACAATTTCGGATGAAAATAGACTTAATAATTCTACTACTTATTTTTGGCAGGTGGAAGGAGCAACAGAAACAGCTGTAATTATTAGTAACATTGGAAGTTTTATAACTCCTTCATCGGCTGAATTAACCATTCAAAAGCTAGATGATGATGCAGTTGTATCAGTATCAAATCCTACATTTTCTTGGGAGGCTGGAGAGGGTATATCGACTTTCTCAATTCGGTTTTCAGATAAGTCAGATTTTTCTACAAGTTGGTCTTTTCAAATCGGTGCAACTAATTTTGAATACCCAGGCGAACCACCATTAAGTTATAACATCCCTTATTATTGGCAGATAATCCCTTTAAATAATGAGGGAAGTCCCATTGGTGTATGGACAGACTCCCGTAGTTTCAGTATTAGTGTGGCATTTATTGTGGAATTAGAACTTCCCGGTAATGGCGAGGTTGCTACTACAAGTAATCCAACCTTTAAATGGGGATTAATAGAAGGTGCTGCAAAATACGAGATTCAAGTAAGTAATGCGGAAGATTTTTCTGAAATCATGTGGTCATCTTCTGAAATTATTAAAAATAGTACAGAATATCCCAAATCTGGTACAGAGCCATTAAATTATGGACAGTCATATTTTTGGCGTGTTCGTGCCTTGGGCGAAGAATCTCCATTGGGAGATTTTAGCGCACCATTTAGCTTTGATTTATCTGGTGAAAATAAAGTTGAATTAGAAGGACCATTAGAAGAAACTTCAGAAAGTCTGTTACCCTATTTCTCTTGGCAGCCAGTTAGTGGTGCATCATCTTATACCTTAACACTTGCATCGGATGCAAGTATTTCTAATGTTATTTATTCTACCGATGCCTCTGAAGTATTTTCCCAGTATTCTTCTTCTGCTCCTCCTCTTGGGAATGGTATTACTTTATATTGGCAAGTTATTGCAAAGGATGAAAATGGAGCATCAATTGGTGATGCCAGTAATGTGGGTTCGTTTAATACACCAGACGGTTCTTTAGAAATTGAATTTATGTTTGGTGATTAATAATGAATAATAAAATATTTAGTAGAATATTATGTTTATTTATTTGCTTTTCATTAGCATTTTCAGCTAATGCAAAAGTAGTGGCAGCTATATCTACTATGAAAGGCCTTGTGATGGTCAAACCAGTAGGTTCGAGAAAATATATTCCGGCATATAAAGGGCAAATGTTAAAAAGTGGAGAATGGTTAAAAACAAAAGATGGTGTTTTTGTTGCTATTGTTTTTCTGGATGGCTCGAATATAAAAATTCAACAACAGACTGAAGTAAAAATAAGCAGTTATAGAATGACTGCCAAAGACCTCAAAACAAATTTAGAAATGTCAAAGGGTCAAGCATGGAGTGATGTTGCTGATCAGGGCGCTGGCGGGGAGTTTACCATAACAACACCTACGGCAGTAGCGTCAGTAAAAGGGACAGAATTTGATTTAGAATTTGATGAGGACAGTGGAGAATCTATCCTTACTGTCATATCTGGGGCAGTTTCATTTAGTAATGAATTAGGAGAACTGATTGCAAATGCTATGGAAGCTGCATCTGCATCTGAAGGCTCTGGACCTACAAAAAAAAGTATTAGTAAAGAAGATTTACCAAGTTGGCAGAATAAAACCGATCCTGGGGTGGCATTCAAACTAAAACCTGATGTAGTTGGGAAACAACCAACTGGAAAAATAATTAAAGTTGGCATTCAGGTTATAAATGCAAAAAGTAAGGTTTTTAAAAAATCATTTTCCGGTACTGTAACAGTGGATTCACAAAACAGTGAGTTATTGGTTTCTACAAATGGGTCTAGTTGGTCAAGCTCCGTTGATGTAAATATTAATGGAGGGAGAGGAGTTGTTCAAGTTAAATCCTCTCTTCAGAGTAAACCGGAATTAATTGTAACTGCTGCTGATGCTGAGTCAAAAATTATTGGGTTTGAATATTATCAATCTAAAGCTCAAAAACGTGCATCCAAAGGAAAATTAGCAAGTATTGTAAGTAATAAGGGAAATGCTAAATTAACCCAAATAATTCAGGACAAGCAACTTTTAAAATCTAATGTCACAGCAGGATCAGGAAGTGTAAGTGATGTATTACAAAAGTTGGAAACCGGTGAGCTTGAGTTTGATGGCGAACCAATTATTCAAGATAACGGAGATGGCACCGTTACTGTTACAATTAAAGTTAAACCACGATAATTCTATTAATCGGATAAAATTACTTATGGTTAGATGGCTCATATGTCTTCTTCCTATCGGAATATTGACTGGTCAAGATGATGGTCTCCCCCCACATTTTGTTTACCTTGATCCTATTGAGGATTTTTATGCCCGCTCCCCAATTGAATTAGAAATTATTGTTACTGACAGAAATGAAATTGAGGAAGTAGTATTTTTTTATAGATTTAATGATGCCAATGAGTTTAGTAAACAGGAAATGCGCGTTTCATATCAACCGGTTATTTATAGTGTTGAAATACCTTTGGATGAGGTTGAGTCCGGTATTATTCAGTATTATTTTTGGGCGAAGGATAAATATGATAATGGCGCCACTTTTCCCAGTGGTGGCGAAGACATGCCAATAGTACTCCCGATTTATCCTATCAAGAAAGAAAAAGGTAAACCAAAAGAAGAAATACCTAGGCTAGTTGATGTATCTCAAGCCCCTGAAGAATTAGAAGATAACCTCCCATATTATTTGGAAATTGGGATGTTGGCTCCCTTTTTTGAGGTAACCCGAGAAGAAGGTGTTCCTATTATCGTAATATCAGTTTATGATTCAGAAAATATTGTTATTTTGGAAAGTACAAGATTACTTGTTGATGGGGATGAAGTTTCTTCTTTTAATTCTCCAGATATGATTACTTACATACCGCAGGATCCATTTAAGCCCGGGTATCATATTATAAGGTATGAAACAAAAAATAATGCAGGTGAAATTCTGTTTAAAGAGTTTTCATTTTTTATGCATGAAAAAATTATAGATGAATCAGAAATAAAGGAAACTTCTTGGAAGGATGCGATTAAATTTAAAGGAAATTTAGGGTGGAATACAGATTATGATCCATCTCCAAATCGTCCCATTGATACTCATAAAATTAATTCGTCAGTTAAATTTCAATTAGGTGAATATAAATTTAATCTATCTGGATTGGTGAATACCCATATATATGATGCGGATGCCCGGGAAGAAGCAACTCATCGCCAACCATCCAATAGGGTGAAAATTAAAATGAACTCCCCATATATTGATTTTCACTATGGTGATAATTCTCCAGAATTCTCTGAATTTAGCCTGAAAGGTACTCGAGTTAGAGGTAGCAGTACTAAATTAAAATGGGGTACATGGGAAACATCTTTTGTCAGCGGGGAAACTAAACATTGGGTACGCAATGGTTTTAATCAGATTTTGTCTTGGGATAATATTCCTCAATACCAACCTGGTGATCAGGTATATTCAAGCGGTATCATTTGGGAATCAAACACATTCAACATTGGAAGTTTCCCTGATACATTAAACACTGATTGGACGATTGTAATTGAATCAGAATATACCCCTGTTGCGAATGATGTATGTACGGTGATTGAACCTGCCATGTATGGGTTTGACCCCACTGAGGGAGGGGATACCTTAGCTATTTGGACTGGCTTTGAATGTGAAGAAGTGGTTCTTTATTCTACTAAAAATATGATGACGGGTGTTGATGATTATTATATTGATGATAATATAGTAAAACCATTGGATGAACGCGATTTATTTACAGATATAGAAGAATGTCTCCAACAATGTAAAACGCCAATAATTTATGAAAAAGGATTCCCAATTAGGCAGCTTCAGGGGTTTCGTACTTCCAAAGATTTTTTTGAACATGCAAAATTTGGAATTTCAGCTATAAGATCATGGGATGTTCGAGATGAAACCCTAACTCCATATTCCATATTTCATGATGGTTATACTTATGAAGGGAATATAGCTGCAGCAGGTGACTTTTCGTTTCACTTTAATCATGATAAAACCGTTCTCAGTGGAGAGTATGGCCTATCAATGACAATCGATCAAACCTATTCAGATACCCTTCTATTAAGAAATATCAGCAATATTCCAGATAGTCTGAGTTTATATAGTTATACTGATTGGAATGGGGTGGATTATTGCTATGAAAATGAATGTGTAGATATAAATGGAGATGGTATTATAAATGAAGCTCCAGAATTCATAGAAGGAGCTATCCAAAATGATACAATATGGGCAGAATATACTTCAGCCAAAGATAAAATAAATGATTTTGAAAAGATACTTGGTTTTGGGTTGAATGATGATATCAATGGGTATGCTGAAGGGAGGGGGTTCTCAGGGTTAACGGGTCCGGAATTAGGACGTTTTATTGATGGGGGATTAGATTCACTACATCTCTTATTGAAAAGACCTACTTTTAAAGTGGTTTTTAAAACTCCAATACCGCTCTATTTTACTGAACTAAATTTTCAAACTGAATTCAATCAGGCACCACTTAATTATTTATCTCATGGAAGCTCCTCCATTCAAACAAATGTACGGAATTGGAAAAATAAGGTAGCTTTTAAATTATTGAAAAATCAGCTGTCATTTTCTTTTGGGTATGATAATCAAATAAAAAGTCCTTGGGATCCAGAATCAGAATCGGATGGTGAAATTAAACGGTCAATAACGGATACAAAATCAGGCTCCATTGGGTTGGGTTTTAGAAATTGGCCAGGAATAAATTACTCCTTGAGGTTACAAGAAAGAAAGGATTTATTAGTCCATATCGATTCTACACTTTTATTGCAGAAACCAATTGTTGGTCAAAAGAAGTTAAGCGCCCATACCATTGCTCCTACCTATAAATTAAGTCTGGGGGATATTGTAATAAACCTAAATGGGAATATTTCTTTTGTAAATGATTTAGATGAACTGTCAGATACAACGGGTTGTTATGAGATTAATAGTACAAAAGGTGAAGAGTGGGGTGGGATAAAAACCGATGAATGTGAAATTAATGAGTATTATTTTGAGGGAAAAAATAATTATCCATTCAACAATTCAGGAACATGGTCCTCAACTTATACCGGTGCATTATCATTTTCCTTCCCTATTCCCCTTTCCATGAATTTAGGCTGGGGGATGTCAATTAATTCACCTAATGATTTCAGACAGTCTAAAACAGAAATAACTGTAATGAGTACAAAATTAGGCTACAAACTTTTGGATAAAAAACTAAATGTGACGATTGGTGGGAATTATGTAATTGGGTACAAAGGGGGGAATGAATTTTGGGATTCAGGTGAAGAGTTAACTTGGGATTGGAATGAAAATGGATCATTTGATTTAAAGTCATACGATGAATACGATGATATTGATGATATAGAAGGTTGGTCTCCGGGGGATACTTTAATAGTAGATTTTAATAATAATAATGAATATGATGAATACGAAGCGGATGAATTCGATGATGCAGATGAACTCGATAATTCAAAATTAACCTTAAAATGTGGACTTCAGTATAAAATTCCAGAACCCAATATTACAATTGGACTGAATATGGATTATTCGAAAGCTATAGATAATCTCCCATCAGCAGAGCAGGCTGATCCAGTTTTTAAAGCAAAACTGGCAATTAAATTTGGGTTTTAATTTTTAAATTCATATTCCGCAATCCCCTACGTCTTCTTCTCTTTCTTTCGTGCTGCTGGAAATAACACATTATTCAATATAAGCCGATATCCTGGAGAATTTCTGTGTAGTGAAAG
>JASMKZ010000037.1:13971-14223 GCA_030748955.1 Fidelibacterota bacterium
GATCAGTAGGTGGGTCACCAACAAAATGTCTATAATCTTCAGGGTCATGACCACCTAAAAAGGTATATGTTCCTTTGCCTACATTACCATGAATATACTTCACCAATTCATCATTTTCAACTTCTCCCATAATGAGCACATGATTTTTTAAAGTTGAACGGGCAAAGCCTGTGGTTTGCCCCATAAATCCATTTATAACGGAAACATGATTTTGAGTGAGCATAGTGGGTACGGGGTCCCATTTCGCTGAGA
>JASMKZ010000038.1 GCA_030748955.1 Fidelibacterota bacterium
GTGGTTCAGATTTAGTAGATGATGAATGCGGCGTATGTGGTGGTGATGGTATTGCTGAAGGCGCATGTGACTGTGCTGGTAATGTAGATCTAGGATGTGGATGCGGCGAGGCTGGTCCATCTGGCTGTGATGAGATTTGTGGTTCTGATTTAGAATTAGATGAATGCGGCGTATGTGGTGGTGATGGCCCAGAGATGTGTTGGGATGGCAGTTATGTATGTGATACGTCTAATTGTCCAGATGCACCAGATGGCTGGGATGGTGATGCCTGCAGTATGCCTGATCACAGTATTCATATAACATCGGGCGGCTCTGTTCTGTATCATTCTTCTACCTCTATTGCAGGTTTTCAGTTTGATGTAGATGGAACAATAGTAACCGGCGCATCAGGGGGTGATTTTGGCCAGTGTCAAAGTTGTGCCCTACAAACAAGTGATCCTCCTAATCCTCCTAGCAATACAGTAGTAGGATATGTATTCGGCTCCTTCCCAGCTGGTTCAGGGATATTAACGAATTTAACTGTTACTATAGACACAAGTGCTGAAAATATCTGTTTGCAAAATGTACTTATCTCTGAAACTGGCGTAGCCCCTGGTGAAATAAATTCATGCCCTAAATATTGGCAGCTAACTTGCATTCCAATTCCATAGTTTTATGTAATAATTCTACTATTACGGTATATAGCTATATTAAACCGATACCTGTAATGGAATCTTAAATACAAATGATATTAGATTTCCTTCTGTCCCTTGATAGGGCTTGTTTTCTATTTATTAATAATAATCTATCAAACCCCGTATTTAATTTCATCATGCCCCTGTTTGATGAGACAAAATATTTCATACCTTTAATGTTAATCCCCTGGCTGGCTGCTATTATTTATGATAAGAAAAACCGCTGGCAATTAGCAATTTTAATTCCCCTTGTAATTATTCTTGTGGATCAATCCGGATTATTTATTAAAAAAACCGTCTTAAGGCCCAGACCTTGGGCAGGGTTAGATTCAGAATTAGTAAATCATTTAGTTGGTGAAAAAGGAAAAAATTATTCTTTCCCTTCAAATCATGCTGCTAATATGACGGGGCTAGCAATGGTATTTTCTTCAATTTATTATCGATTTGGTAAACTATTTTGGACAATTGCCGGAATTGTGATGTTTTCAAGAGTCTATATTGGTGTGCATTATCCCTCAGATGTAATGGCTGGCTGTATTTTGGGATGTGTGTATGGATTACTATTGGTAAAGGGATGGAAGTTTTATCATATAAAAACTACTTTATAAAAAAGCCCCTGAAAAACCGGGGCTTTTTTATTTTAGTTCGGCAATACATCATCCGGTAAATTAAAATTTGGGGCTGGCCCTTTACCCTTTGTTACTTTAATTTCCCCAAATTTATTTTCATATTTATTGATATTATCCTTCAATGCCATCATAAGCGTTTTTGCGTGCATTGGAGCCATTATTATTCTAGATTTTACTTTCGATTTAGTCATACCCGGTAATACTCTAATAAAATCCATTACAAATTCTGCAGGAGAATGGGTGACAATTGCAAGGTTCACATACTCTCCTTGCCCAACATTATCATCTAATTCTATTTTAATCTGATGTTGTTTTTTCTTTTGCTTTTCCATTTAATCTATCCTCCTCCTTCCTTTTTATTAATTTCAGGATTATTTTTTCTATTGAATTCCTGCCAGTCTTCTTCAATACCTTCCCACTGCCTGAACTCCTCTTCATCTGTAGTTACTTCTTTAAGATCAGGTGTTTCCTCAATATAATCAATATTGCTGGCTTTATCTTCATAATCATCTGGATTGGTCTCATCTTGTTGCTCTTTTTCCTCCACTGTCTTTTTGATTTCATCTCCATAAAGAGTTTGGTCAAAAAAGTCAATATTGGTTACTAATCCGTGCATCATTAGAAATTCCAGGAATGCCAAAAACTTTTTTTGTTTTAGATTTGTACTACATTCAGGACAAATCATTTTTTCTTCCAACATGGTCTCATCTAATGGATTCGAGCATGCTGGACATATTAAACCTTCAAATGCCATATTTTTCTCCAATTTTCAAGGCTGGAAATATATTTTTACTTATGATACCCTACAAGGTATTTCATTATTATCTTGTAATTTGTTTTTTAAATAATTCACTGAGAAATATTTTTTCGTCAGAACTTAATGACTTTCCACGTCTCTGTTTCATATTCTCTATAGTATTAAATAACTTTTCTAAATCTGTAATATCATTCTTTCCCCAACGAAAGGAGGGTATATATTTATCTTGAAAGCCTGCACCAAATATATTAGCTCCTAAACCGATAATAGTCCCTGTATTTAACATTGTGGATATACCTGTTCTAGAATAATCTCCCATCATTGTACCTAAAAATTGCTTCCTAGTTTCAATTTTTTTATCATCTTTAATCAGTTGAATTAATCCATAATTATTTTTTAAATCACTATTATTCGTATTAGCACCTAGATTAACCCATTCCCCAATGTAACTATGTCCAAGAAATCCATCATGTTGTTTATTGCTAAACCCTTGAAAAATTACATCTTCTACCTCGCCACCGATTTTACATTGGGGCCCTAATGTAACACTTCCTCTTAATTTTGTACCAGGATTGATTACGCAACTAGGTCCAATATATACCGGCCCCTGAATAAGAGACCCAATATCAATAAAAGCATTTTCATCAATAATAATTGAACCAAAGCTCGCATCTAATACCGAACCTGCCCGTACCTTTGCACCTTTCCCAATAAATATATTATCACCATTTTCGATTGCAACTGTTGGATGAATATCCCCTTGTTTATAATCAATGAAATTTTGAGAATCAGTTGCAATGATATCCGATTGTAGAAAAATCCCATCCCAGACATTTTTTATGAAGTGTATATCAATTTCAGATGAGACCAGACTTGCTGAATCCAAGTGATCATAAAATTCAGCTATAGGGATATCTTCATGACTATGTATAGCCACTAAATCACCATTATTAGTATAAGATCTGCCAGAATTTATTTCTTTAAAATTATTTTCATTCCATAACCCCCCACCATTTAACCAAATACCCTTGGATACCATTTCTGGATTAATTGTCAAATAAGGAAATCTCTCCTTTATGAGTTTAGAAATATCATGCCGCACCACTAATTGAATAGTATCATCAGCAGTTAATAGATTATTAATGCGCTCTAAATTTGTAAACGATCCGCAACGCAGTTCACAGGATGCATGATTTATATTCAAGGGGAATAATGACGAATATTCACTATCTTCAAAAACTGTTATAATCATTGAGCAAGTATCCAATTAATTTGTTTAAACCCTTTCTCCATGATTCCAGATTTTGAAATATCCAATTGAATATTATAAAATTTATCCGAAAAATCAGACGAAAATCCAACTTTCATATCTGATTTCATCAAACTGATTAGTCGAGATATTGCTAATTGAAATTTTGGATTTAAATCTACAATGATATCAAATTTATTTTGCTGTAATGTATGCAATAGGTTCTTTTCACCTGATAGAATATTCTCCTTATCGGTATAATTAATGAAAATTGAACTTCCTATTCGTAAATGAAATAAATCTTTAAATTGTTCCTTCACAATAAAAATAAATTGCCTTTTATGAACATTTTTCTTACCTAAATCACGGAAAGCATAACACGCTACTCTGAAAGAGGGTTCATCCATTGGAAAAATAATCAGAATATTTTCGGGGTTACCCTGACTCAGAGTTAATTGAAGTCTGGAATGTATTTTTTTTATTCTTCCGGTGATGGTCCAAAAGAATATTCTCCAGCGTAATTTGAGTAGTTTTAAACTCATAAAGGTGGATAATTTACAAACTCGGGATTTAAACGTTAAACCCTCAATTATTTTTTTCATAATTTTATTTTATTACTTATTAAGGTTAAATTGATTAATAAAATTTGTTTCATCATAGCTCTCTTTCTCAGCCTATCCTTTTCACAGGATTATCTCTGGCCGGTAAAAGCTAAAAAGGAAATTACAGCAGTTTTTGGAGAGGAACGCCCAGGAAGATACCATACTGGTGTCGATGTAAGAACTTTTGGTGAAATCGGTTATCATTTAGTTGCAATTGACGATGGATACATTGCGCGTATCAGAACAAGCTCTAAAGGGTATGGAAAAACCATTTACTTACAATTGCACGATGGTAATACAGCGGTTTATGCCCATTTAGATCATTTTACTCCAAAGGTAGATAATTTGGTACATGCCCTCCATGAAGAGTATGGTAAATATACAATCGATCACAAAATTGATCCAGAGGACTACCCTGTGAAAAAAGGTGACTTAATTGGTTACTCCGGAGATACAGGCGGTGTATCTGGCCCCCACCTTCATTTTGAAATTCGTGATGGGAGCGGGCAACCAGTTAATCCATTTCAATATTCTTTAGATTTGGAAGATAAACTTCCGCCTGAAGCAGAATCTATCGCAGTTATTCCATTAGACGAAAATGCAATAATTAACGGTTTCTCAGAACAGAAGATATTTCCACTTCAAAAATTAAATAACAATAAATATATTTTAGCTGATACCATTTTTGCTTCAGGAAATATTGGAATTGCCATTAAAGCTCTTGATAAAATAACTGGCCAACATTTCAATTTTGGTATTTATAGTATCAACCTCCTATTAGATGCCCAGTTTATTTATTCCATGCAATACAATAAAATTGATTGGGGTAATGCTAGCAAAATTTATACAGAACGTAGTTATTCATTGGCCCGGGAAGGTTTTGGTAAATATTATCATCTATTCAGCCATCATGATAATCAACAGCTCCCTTTTATTAATAGTAAATCTAGATCGGGATTTGTTTTTGATCAAAAGGTACTTCATGATGCCATAATTGACATCAATGATTTTGCAGGGAATACCACTGAAATACGTGCTTTTTTTGTATCTGATACTTTACCATACTTTGACTATTCTACTATATTTCTTGATAATAAGTGCACCATTACATTTAATAAGGATGATAAAGTTCGACCTCAATTCTATCTAACTGAACCAATTTCTACCGATGAAGTTAACCCTGTAGATTATTTTGATATGGGCAATAATATATTTGTAGTGGAAAATATTAATCCACCATTTAATGTACTACAGATTTCAGGAAAAAATAGTTCCGGTATTTCAAGTTCACCTACTTTTCACATGAAGCCCAATGAAGATTTTAGAAATATTACAGGTAAGTTTAAAATTAAACATTATGAACCTGGAATCTTTGTATCATTTGAGGAAAATATTTTTTCAGGTTTAGATGCATTTCTCTCATTAAAAAAGGATGGAATTTTGTATTCTCATAAGTTATTTCGAGATTCTAAACTTACATTATCTTCAGGATTGTTATCGCCATCTGACCTTGAAAATGTAACCGATCTCAAAGTCTATTATGAAAGTTCTACTCCTTATGAAATATTTAATATGGAACTTTCTGGAGAAATTATTTATCCTGACTCATCATTTAAAATTGAACTTTTGGATGGGAAAATACTTATTTCTGGAGAAGCTCATACTTTTTATGATACTACATTTATCTGGGGAAGACCGGTGAAAACCTCATTGCCAAAGGAAGGTCAAATTGTTGCCGGCCCCTATTTCTTAGAACCTTATCTTATTCCATTCAATAATGAAATTCAAATTAGTATGGCAATAGATCCTAATCTTTCTACAAGAAATCTTGGAATTTATTTCTATAATCAGAAAAATTTTGAATGGAAATATTTACCCTCCCATATTTCTGCTGATTCTTCATTTGTAAACACCTCCATTCTATCAGGCGAAATTTTTGCAGTTATCGAAGAAAACACTCCTCCTCAATTATCAAATTTTATTCCAAATATAAATGGCACCTATTATTCTTCTGACCTTGAACATATTTCATTTAACGTTTTAGATTCATTTTCCGGACTAGAAGGAGAAACGGATATTATTGTTAAATTGGATGATAATCCAGTTGTTTTTGAATTTAACTCCTACCAGAATAAAGTCCGGTACCCATTAAAATATAATTTGAAAAAAGGAACACATTCCTTGTATGTTCAAGCATCTGACAAAGTGGGTAATCGATCAGTTTTGAAAGGTGATTTTTTTATAAAATGAATCTAATTAATAAAATGGATAATTCTATTGCAACATATTTAACATATGGCTCCTGAAGTGCTAATTCAACATGCTATTACTGCCAAAAATAGGGCAATGGCACCATATAGTAATTATTCTGTTGGTGCTGCAATTTTAACAGAAACTAATTCTGTCATTTTAGGTTGTAATGTTGAATCCAAAGCATATCCAACAACCCTATGTGCTGAGAGGGTTGCTATATTTTCGGCAATATCTCAAGGGTATAATAAATTTACAGCTTTGGCTCTCATAACAAACGACGGCGCTTTCCCATGTGGTTCATGTCGTCAGATAATTCATGAATATGCCCCGGATATTCCTATTTATATTGCAGATAAATCTGGTGATTTTATCACAAAAAATAGTTTCGAACTCTTACCTTTCCCTTTTGGATAATGAATAAATACGCCATTTTAATAGGTATCGCTGGTGGCACAGGCTCTGGAAAAACATCTATCGCAAAAGCGATTGCTGCTGATTTTGGGAAATCTGAAGTAGCTCTTATAGAACAGGATTCTTATTATAAGAATTTATCTAATATCACAATTGAAGAAAGATCTTTAGTTAATTTTGATCACCCAGATGCCATCGATTTTACTCTCATGAGGAACCATCTGCAGAAATTAATGGAAGGCAATGTAGTTGACATTCCCATCTATGATTATACAACTCATACCAGAGAAAAGAAAAGTAGAAAAGTAGAAAAACATCATATAATTATTTTGGAAGGAATCCTAGCTCTCTTTGACCAGAAAATTCGAAATATGATGGATATTAAAATATATGTTGAGACAGCAGATGATATACGGGTTATTCGACGAATTAAAAGGGATATTAACAAGAGGGAACGAACATTCCCATCTGTTATAGAACAATACTATAAAACAGTCCGCCCCATGCATATCCAGTTCGTGGAACCCACAAAAAAATATGCTGACATTATTGTACCAGAAGGAGGCCAAAATAAGGTTGCAGTAGACATTTTACGAACAAAAATAATGACATTCCTAATAAATTCAAAAAATACTAATTAATTCTGCATGACATTAACACCAAAATACTCTGGTTGGATTGAAGTTATCTGCGGTCCCATGTTCAGCGGAAAAACTGAAGAGCTTATACGAAGGCTGGTTCGTGCTCAAATTGCGAAACAACGAGTAGCTATTTTTAAGCCAAGCACTGATAACCGATTCGCTGAAGATTATATTGTTTCTCATAATCAACGGAAAATCAAATCACTTCAGGTTCAGGAAACAAATAAGATATTGGATTATAAGGACAAGGCAGATGTATTTGGTATTGATGAAGCACAGTTTTTTGATTCATCTATTGTAGCAATATGTCGCAGTCTAGCTAATTCCGGTAAACGTGTAGTCGTAGCTGGATTAGAAAAAGATTATCTTACAAATAGTTTCGGTTCTATGCCCGATTTACTGGTTGATGCCGAATATATAACAAAAGTTAATGCAATTTGTATGCAATGTGGTGATCCTGCAAATTACAGCCACAGAATCAGCTCAGAACAAAAACAGGTTGTTGTAGGAGAAACAGATAAATATGAAGCGTTATGTCGGCGATGCTATATTGAAAAAACAGGGAATAAAAAATGAATTATATTAGTATTATAGGATTATTAGTACTTTTGAGTGGTGCTTGGCTCATGTCTTATCATAGATCAGATGTAAAACTTCGGCCAATAATTCTAGGGATTAGTCTACAGCTTCTATTTGCTTTAATAATACTGAGAGAAGATATGGGCAGTTTTATAGGCATGTCTCTTTTGAGTATTTTAATTATAATATATATTCAACAAAAAGATATTGAAAATATGGGAAAGGGAATTAAGTCAACCTTAATTATTATTAGCGCATCCCTGGCTGTCGGTTATACACT
This sequence comes from Fidelibacterota bacterium, assembly GCA_030748955.1. GTDB lineage: Bacteria > Fidelibacterota > Marinisomatia > SCGC-AAA003-L08 > D37C17 > D37C17. Next base: position 8,076 of record JASMKZ010000038.1, read on the forward strand.
ATTTACTTTTCCTACTATATCAAAATTCGTTCTCATAATTACAACGATTATCTTAATTCTAAGCAGTGTTATTAAAGGGAACCGGGAATTTCAAAGAATATCCGGTACACTTTTTATTATTTCTGGTACAACTTTGTTGATTTCATATGGATTATATGGAAAGCTAATCTTCCAAAAGTTCAGCGAAAAAATTGCATATTTCCTCAGCCTATCAGATTACGGAGCGCAATTCTTATTTGGGCATTTAGCAGATGCAACCCACTACTTCCCAGGTCCAGATGCTAGTTGGCCCGGTTTTGGTTTTCAATTTGCATTTAAGGTTTTACCCACAATCGTATTTTTTGGTGGGTTTATGAGCGTACTCTATTATCTTGGGATTATGCAGAAAGTAATTCAGGCTATGAGCCGTTTTATGAGATGGACAATTGGAACCAGTGGAGCTGAAACGTTATCCTGTAGTGCTAATATTTTTGTTGGTCAAACAGAAGCACCCTTACTAATTAAACCATTTTTAGAAAATATGACAAAATCTGAACTTCTCACAATAATGGTTGGTGGGTTTGCCACCATTGCAGGAGGGGTTCTGGCAGGATATATAGCAATGGGGGTTCCTGCAGGCCATTTGGTGGCTGCATCTGTCATGTCTGCACCAGCAGCATTGGTAATCGGTAAAATCATCTTCCCCGAAAAGGAGCATTCCCAAACAGCAGGCGATGTGGCGCTGCCGGAATTTGATGTTGGATCCAATGCCATCGAAGCAGCATCAAACGGTATTACAGATGGCTTAAAATTAGCCGTGAATGTGGGCGCTATGCTCATCGGATTTATTGCTCTTATTGCAGTTTTAGACGTAATCCTTAACTGGCTGGACTCCATTATTGATGGTTCCTTGTTGAATGGAATATATGCGGCTTATGATTCTTCTGGTCTATCACCTATAAAAGGTGAGTTTTCTGGTTATTTTCCAGGCTCTCTGCGGACATTTTTTGGAACTATTTTATCACCTCTTGCTTACTTGATGGGCGTTCCCTGGAATGATGCTGCGCAAGTAGGTAATCTCCTAGGAATAAAACTCTCACTAAATGAATTTGTCGCCTTTGGAACACTAGGTGATTATATTAATAAAGGGTTAATCAGTGAGAGAGCAATTATTATATCTACATATGCATTGTGCGGATTTGCTAATTTCTCTTCTGTTGGGATCCAAATTGGTGGTATTAGCGCAATTGCTCCATCAAGAAAAAGTGATTTGGCAAAAGTGGGATTAAAGGCAATGTTTGGAGGTGCTATTGCCTCTTGGCTCACTGCTACTATCGCTGGAATTTTTATTTAGGATTAGAAAATGAAACTTTTATTAATTGGCCCCCCCGGTGGTGGAAAAGGAACTCAGGCAAAATACCTAATTGATCATTTTGATATTCCACAGATATCAACTGGCGATATGCTTCGAGCTAACATACAAAATAGTACCAATTTAGGGGGAAATGCCCAAAAGTTTATGAATTCCGGACAGCTAGTTCCAGATTCTATTATACTGGATATGATGAAAGAGCGATTGACATATCAAGACTGTGATAACGGATTCATATTGGATGGGTTCCCTAGAACTATCCCTCAAGCAGAGGGGCTGGACTACTTACTAAAAAGTATGAAAGAACAGTTAGATCATGTAATTGTGATGGATGTACCAGATAATTTAATTATTACAAGGCTTTCAAATAGACGATCTTGCAAGGAATGTGGCCAAGTGTATAATTTAATTTTTGAACCTCCCGCGATAGCAGGAAAATGTAATAATTGTGGAGAAGACTTATTTTTACGTCCAGATGATAACCCTGCAATTATTCAACAAAGATTAACTGTTTATCACCAACAAACCAAACCTGTTATAAAATATTATTCTGACCAAGGGCTAACTGATGTAATTGACTCAAAAGGTACAATTGATGAGATTAGATCAAATATTTTACTAAATATTACTTCTTAATTTTTTTAATGTACAAATTAGGAATAACAGGTGGCATCGGTGCTGGGAAATCTACGACATCAGAGTTTTTTAGGAAAAAGGGAGCATTTATTTTTGATGCCGACTCAGAAGCTAAAAACTTACTCATAAATAATTCTAACCTCAACCAACGTATTATAGCAACCTTCGGTTCTCAGGTAACTACAAAAAAACAGTTGGATTTAAAACGATTATCTGCATTAGTATTCTCTTCATGTTCATTACAAAACAAGCTTAATAATATAGTCTGGCCAGAAGTTTTAAGTATAATGATTGATGCTGCTGAAAAAGCTGAAAACGATGGAATAACTTTGTTCATTGTGGATGCTGCTCTATTAATAGAAGCTGGATTTAATGATTTTTTCAATTCTATTCTACTAATTACAGCTGAAAAATCTATACGATATAATCGTATTCTGTTACGAAAAAAAATCCCGGAAAATCAAATAGAAAAAAGAATGGCATTACAAATGGCCGAATCAGAGAAGCAAAAACAGGCTCAAACTACAATTAAGAATAATGGTAATATACAGGAACTACATACGCAATTAGAGCTGTTCTGGAAGAAATTAAATATTAGCTGATTATACGTAATTCAGCACCATAGCTGCATCCTCTGTAAGATATGATTCCTCCAGAGGATGCAAAACTATAGGTGCATCATTCACGGCTTTCACCGTTAGGGTAAAATCTTTACTATAATTCATAGTGCCCCTCTACATTATAACAAAATGTACTCAGCACCATAGCTGCATCCCCTGTAAGATATGATTCCTCCAGAGGATGCAAAACTATAGGTGCATCATTCACGGCTTTCACCGTTAGGGTAAAATCTTTACTGTAATTCATAATCTATCCATTATTTCATCAAAATCATTTTCTGAGTTATAGCCTTATCAGGAGTTACCATCCTTAAGAAATATATACCACTGGCTGCAGTTCCTGCATTCCACTGGATTTCATAATAACCTGCTTTAATATAACCGGATATAAGTTGTTCAACCAAACGACCCCGCAGATCATATATAGATAATTCTATTTCACAATCCATCGGAACATCATAATCAATAGTAGTCACAGGGTTAAATGGATTTGGATAGGGCTTTCCTAAATGGAAATCCGCTGGTATTGCAATCACATTTTTGAGAGTTTCCACATACCAGATAAGATTATTTTCCCATATAATATCTCCATCAGCTTCCATTTTGATCAGTTCACCGGTAGAAGCATCCAATACCTTGAAAGTTAACTGATCACCTGTTTCACAATAACCGTCAGTATATTTTCCATAATTATTAGGATCATAACCCATAGCAGGCACATCCGTTATTTCCCCATACCAATATCGGGAACCCACAATCACATCACCATTATAGGCAATAATGAGATCTTCCTCATCAAGTGGTTCCCCACCTATGGTCGCACTATTTACAAAGTAGAATGCCTGCTGAGTAGATTGACTAAAAGCAAATTCCATTGGTACGGATCTGATAGGAGAATCCTTCCTGGATGCACCTTCTATAGGAGGATTGAAGGCGAAGGATACCTCTTCTTTTGTAATAAACCAGTATCCCTCTGTGCCGCTCAAATTCAAGAGACCACCTACCCAGCCATCATCTGAAGTATTCATGGCCGCAGCGCCTTCACCAAAAATGGCATCAATGGAAACTTGGGCATCATATGGAATCGTCGCTTCAATGGCTGCAGATCCTGCAAATGGATACGAGATCAGGTTGGTATGTTCATGAAGATTATATACTATGCTGGAGTCTGTAGGAATACCTGCTACATCCAAAGTACCATCAGTATCTATGACAACCCAATATCCATCTGTCAATTCGATCTCGGTAAGAGTACCTAACCATTGATCAGAATCTGCATAATAAAAAGCTGACGTTCCTTCGCCTAATATTTTAGGATTACTATCTTCTACTTGTGAAAAAACAGTGGCAACACTTTTATCCTCCGGTATAGAATAGAAACTGATGAGATCTACACCATCTAACGCAATACTGTACCAATCTAATGCCGATCCTAGCATTTCTATAATAAAATAGAATCCAAAGTTTGTCCATCCGGTATATTCACCGCCTGTAATTGGAGTGATAAAGACTTCTGTATTTATATATTCGCCTTCTGAACCATCATAAATATGAAAAGTTGGATAGTCACCCGCCAGGAGATAATTTTCAGTGAGGGGAGTCCCATCATTCCCCATGGTAGGGATGGTGGTTCCATTACCTACCCACGGATATGCACCCACACATACACTGTCTTTAAAAACACCTATCCAGTCTGTAAATACTTCAAGGGAGTCAACTCCGCCATCATCCTGTTGAATCTCTACATCATTGACAATATAAAATGCCTGCATTTGGGATTGATTAAATTGGAATTCATCCGGATAGTAGATACAGCTGCCATCATCAATGATAAGGTTATTATTACAAGGTGGTATTTCTCCATAATAACAGTCATAATTGAATGCATCAGAATCAATACAACCTGTACAGGTAGAACCATCACCATCACATACTCCACATCCATCAATATTATTACTGAAACAATCATCGTCTAAATCTGTATTATCTGTAACATAGCCACCAGGAACTTCTGCTGAACAGCCATCCCATGTAACTGCTGCATCACCTAAACCATCACCATCTGTATCTGCATACCAGATGCCAACATATGCATCGCCATCACATATTCCAGAACAGTCATGATAATTAGAATAACAATTATCATCATCATCATTATTATTGAGTACCCAATCATCAGATATTTCATCAGTAGAACAAAAATCCTGTTCTAAACCATCACCTAAACCATCACCATCGGCATCAAAATAATAAGTCTGCATCTGGGCAGGTCCATTACATATTCCAGAACAATCATGATAGTTTGAGTAGCAGTCATCATCTTCGTCACTGCAATCTTCAACCCATCCATCTTCTACTATTGCATTACAATATCCTGTTTCAGTTCCCTGATTTCCAAGACCATCACCATCGGCATCTTCACAATAGATAATTACCTGTGCATCTCCATCACATATTCCAGAACAGTCATAGTTATTTGAAGTACAATTATCATCTTCATCATCGCTGTTATCTGCCCAACCAACAGGCACATCCCCTGAGCAGAATTCTTCAGACACATCGTTTCCCAGTTCATCTCCATCATTATCCTCATAGTATGTGGTAATGTCATCGCTGCCATCGCATACTCCCATACAGTCATGATAGTTGGAAGAACAATTATCATCATAATCATCATGATTATCTGCCCAGTTATCACCAGGCACACCTAATTCGCAGAAAGGTTCACAACCAGGATCCTCCTCACAAGGCATGCAGATTTGATATTCATCCAGTGTACAACTGCCCATACCATCATTATCGAAATCGTACCAATAATCTGCTGGCGGGGCAATATCACAACCGCAACCCTGTTGGGCTTCATTATTTCCAAAACAGTAACCACAGTTATCAATATCACTATTAAATTGATGGCTACTACTACCACCAGAGCATATACCGCAGTCATCAATTACAGCCACACCATTCGGAGTTCCTGTACAATCTGCACAGGTGGAATTATTTCCATCACATACATTACATGCATCCAGATAGTTAGAGGTACA
>JASMKZ010000039.1 GCA_030748955.1 Fidelibacterota bacterium
CCTGCAGTTCCCATCCTTCAGAAAGAGCAGTATTAACATCATTTGTAAATTCTTCTTGAACCTTACCACTTATAAAAAGTCCTGTAATAACTTTATATTCCATAATAATCCCCTTAATTGAATATGTAAACTTAATATGGTTTGCCGATAAATAAAAAAGCCCCACAAATGCAGGTTGTGGGAGTATCCTCACCTTCACTGCGACCACTGAACTCACATACAATGGAAAGTTTACTGGCTCATCAGTTCCAGTGAGGCACTCCGATAGCCTTAAATTAGAACTAAAAGGGTATTAGTTTGAAAAACCCAATCAAAAATATTATAGAAATGGAGTTGAATCCCGATGTCAATCGTCTATGGGGTCATACGTCAACTCGTGACTTGCTTTTTTCGGAATCATAATCACGAATCCCTGTGAGATTTGTATCCCCCAAAAACATATCCCCCTTTTAGTATTATTTGACTTTATTTGGAATTATTAGCACAACCAAAAAACCCCCCAGTTAAGGAGGGTTTTGAAGGTGGCTCGGGGCGGAATTGAACCACCGACACAAGGATTTTCAGTCCTCTGCTCTACCAACTGAGCTACCAAGCCAAATAATCCAATAAATTGGATTATAAAATTTATAACGATTTTAAAATATGGACTAACCTATTTTTCCTATGTATTCACCCCTTTTTTCAATTAATCCATATAAATGAATTTTATTAAATAATTCAATCAGATTAATGATCAAAAACTCTAATTTTCCCATAGAGATGAAATTAGTATTGGCAACACATAATAAAGACAAATGTGCAGAAATGGCTGCTATTTTAGGTGAATACCCAATTGATCTTCTCACCCTTAAAAAATTCCCTGAAATTGGTGAAATCATTGAAGACGGGAATTCACTAGAAGAAAATGCACTCATCAAAGCACGAGCGGTATTTAAACAGACAGATCTTCCCTCTTGGGGAGATGATACAGGTTTAGAAGTGGACGCCCTGGGCGGAGAACCAGGGATATATTCAGCACGTTATGCAGGTGAATCCTGCAGTTATTCCGATAATGTAAATAAATTAATTAAAAACATGCAGCTCATCCCCGAAAAACAAAGAACGGCTCAATTTAAAACAGCCATAGCTTACGTCAGTGAAAACATGGAACTTGTATCGGAGGGAGCAGTTGAAGGTTTAATCGCCACTATGCCAAAAGGTGTTGGCGGATTTGGGTATGACCCTGTATTTTATGTACCTGAGAAGGGAAAAACTTATTCAGAAATGAACATGAAAGAAAAAAATCAAGTATCTCATCGTGGGAAGGCAATCAATAATATGATTATTTTGCTTCAAGCACGTCTGCCCCATATATTTCACCAAATGGAGGACATCGCCTAATACATAATTGTTACTATTGTGTCAATTACGGCAAAGGTTAAATACGTGAAATCGGTCCTCCGATTTCTTCTGAGCTTTACAGCTATTTTCACTTCGATTGTATATTGCGAATCCGAAGAGGGGAATATTTTGTCCTTTTCTTCCACCATAAAATATTACCCAATGCTTCCCCAGCAAATAGACCCTTTCCCTCCTCAGGTTAAAACATTAAGCCTAATGAGTAGCCATCCCTTCTGGAATGGCTATTCAATTGGGAAGGTTGTATCTAAGGCCAACGCTACCAAAAAGCTGAGAAAAATAAAGCAGGATAATGAAGCTGGGCTCATAGAAAACACAATTGTTATGTATCATCGTTATAAAGATGTAGATTTACAAATGCCGGCAATATTTACAATCGATTGGTATAGGCAAATTGCTTTGGTGAAAAATAGCAATCAGGAATTTAGAAAATATTTTATTAAAAAATTAACCAAAAAATCTCAGGGAAGATCGGGTGGTGGCAAAGGAATAAGTCTTATTAATACCCAAATTGGTGAGACAAATGTAGAGCTGAATATCAGTGGAAACATCAGTATAGAAGGAGCATTAGTTTTTGAGGAAAAAGATTTAATCACAACTAATTTAAGAGAAAGTAAAACCTGGGATTTGGAAATTGAACAGACCCAGAGATTCAGTATTGATGGAAATATTGGTGACCGTTTCTTTGTTAAAATAAAACAGGACTCTGAAGCAGATTTTACCTGGGAAAACGATCTTACCATTGAATACAAAGGTCAAAAAAATGATATTCTTCAAAAAGCAGAAGCAGGGAATATAAATCTCTCTCTGGAAGGAATGGATGCAGTTTCCATGGGAGGTGCAAACTCCAGTTTATTTGGCATAAAAGCAGTCCACCAGCTTGGACCGGTAGAAGTACAGTCAGTAATCGCTCGTGAACAGGTGAAAAAATCGGAAAAAACGATGGAAGGTGGTGCTGAATCCGGTACGCCTATATCTATTAATGATTATAATTTTATTAAAGACCGGTATTTTTTTATTGATAATAATTTTAAAAATAGGTATTACCCGCTCAATCAAACCAATAATCATATATATAATCCTAATTATGTCATTGGTGAATTTGAATTATATCAAAAGGTAACTACCGTTGAAAATTCAGCCCTCATTCAAGCCAATGCTTTTTTATTTCCGTTAGATACAACTAGCTATAGTGTCGGGGGAACTTGGATAAAACTTGAAGAAAACATGGATTATGAGATTGATAGATTATTGGGATATATTAGACTTAATTCGGTACAAAATGCTATTGCTATAGCTTATACTACAACTTCATTTGATCCCGATAATCAAACATTTGGATCAGATCATATTACTAATGGCACGAATTTTAAATCCGTTTATGATGAATGTGTGGAAAACAGTACAAATTATCAGGAAGAATGTGGTGGACTTATCACCCTTAAGTTATTAAAGGATATTAATGCTTCTACTCCAAATTCTCATACCTGGCCACTCATGTTTAAAAATGTCTATTCTCTGGGAGGATCAAATATAGAACCCAGTGGAATTGAAGTGGAAATTGTTCGAGATCTCGGTGGTGGTGATGAGAGAACTCATAGTGATAATGGATTGTCTTACCTCTCAATTTTCGGGTTGGACTCAGAAGACGAAAATCATCAAAAAGTTGATGGGGGTGATGGAAAAATTGACCTCTATGGCAGCCTGTTAAATCTTACTTATGGTGAATTAATTTTACCAACATATTTACCTTTTGCTTATGATAATACACCTCGAATTGATGCCTTTGGAAATCCCATTACCGAAGATAGTGATAGTTATTGGGGCATAAATCACAGCGATCTTCAGGGAGTACTTGAGGTGGAGTTGAATGATGCTGATGGAGATTTTGCAGATGATGGGGATACAGGTCCTGCCATGTATTTTGACACAAATCAAGATGATATAAATTCACAGCATGAATTTGTTATTAAGGTTAAAACTTCTTCAGTGAGCTCATCCATGTCACTGGGTTTTATGATAGTGGAAGGAAGTGAAACGGTAAGACTGGGCGGCAGTGTTCTACAGAAAGATATTGATTATACCATCGATTATTTTTCCGGCACTATCAATTTTATTAGTCAAGCAGCCTTAGATCCTACAGCAGAAATTTCTGTGTCCTATGAAGAAAATGAATTTATATCTTTTGATCAAAAACTGCTCATAGGTACGCATTTAAAATATGCCTTTGGTGATAAAAATTATCTTGCCGGAGGAATGTTTTATTATAATCAATCCATTGCAGATGAAAAGGTGGATATTGGCTATGAACCTATGCAGAATTTTGTATGGAATATAAAAGGAAAGTACCAGAATGAACTGGGGCTGTTAACGCGGGCAGTAGATTTTTTACCTCTTATTGAAACCACTAAAGAATCGGTATTTTCTATTGAAGGAAACTATGCTGAAATTAATCCCAATCCTAACCCTCTGGGGCAGGCATTTATTGATGATTTTGAATCCGCAAAGCGTACATCCTCTTTTAGTATTATGCAGCGACAATGGAAAATGGCATCACCTCCAGGAGACTCAACCCAAACTATAAATAATCGTGGAAGAATGGTTTGGTATAACCCTTATGAGGACGAACTCACTAAAAATATTTGGCCGGAGCAGTCTACATCCACTCGGGCAAATAACAACACTACTAAAACACTTCATTTGGAAACGGAATTTTTGGGAGACCCCGGTGATTCATCTTTTTGGAATGGAATTATGATTCCCCTTTATTCCAGTGAACATGACCAAAGCTTGACAAAGTATTTAGATGTATGGCTGAATGCTGAAGGTGTTCAGGATGATAGTTTTAAACTACATATTGATATTGGCCATATAAGTGAAGATTGGAATAATAATGAGGTTTTAGATACGGAAGATGAACCGGTATATGGCCCTGGAATGGGTGACGGTATTTTATCGGATGGTGAAGATATTGGAGTGGATAACTGTACTAATAGTTATGAAGATGGATGGGGAGGATGTCTATGTGATACTTATGATGGGGCAATTTATGATAGTGATCTAGATGGAATTAAAAATCATGAAACCGAATTCTGTTTGAGTGGGATTACTTACACAGATGCCTTTAATATAAATCCAGATACCGTTAATGCACATCTTTTTGATGATGATGACCCCAATGGTGACAACTGGTGTTATAATACTACTGGTTGTAATAGTACTTCTAATTATTCTCAAGCTAATGGTACAGAAGGTAATGGGCAGGCAATGGGATACCGCTATCCTGATACTGAGGATTTAGATAAAAATAATACTCTGGACACCCAGAATAATTACTTTACAGCAAGCATCCTGCCAAAATTACCTGTAGATGATCCTGAAAGTATGGTAGTAACAGAAACACTAGCTGATGGAAGCCCCACCGGTTGGAAACTTGTCAGAATTCCATTAACAGGATTTTCTGAATTTGGGGATCCTGCTTGGAACGATGTGCCTACATTTAGAATTCGTCTAGAATCAGCTGAAACGGTTGTACAAAGTTTAAAAATAGCAAAGATTGAACTGGTGGAAAATGACTGGCGTGAAATGGGTACAACTTCTAAACTTCTTCTCGCTGATGATAGTGCCCTAATATCAGATCCCTACTTTTCTGTTTCAGTTATCAATACGGATGAAAGTACGGAATATAAAAACTCATTAGATGATATTGATATTGTTTTAGAACATGATGAATACAATGATATTGATATGAAAGAACAATCATTAGTCATATCGTTTGAAGATAATCCGGATTGTGATAATTGTGAAATTGATAGCCTAAAAGGAGGAATTGCCAGTGAACATGCCGTTTTAATTGAAAATACTTTTCCATCTTTGGGAAATAATGCAAATAGCTATTTTGCGTACAAGAAAATGGAAATGTTTGTACACGGGGGTGATCCCGAATCAAATTGTAATTACATCCGACACGATCCTGATGAAAATGAATGTAATAATTTACTTGACTCCGCAGAGGTTGATCTATTATTCCGCATTGGTAAAGATGATAACAATTATTATGAAATCCATCAACCGATTTATGAGGGGTGGCATGATAATAATCATATTGATATTGATATAGATAAACTTACCCAACTAAAGATTCCCACCATTGAATCTCCAGCAGAAGAATTATACGATGTGGGTTTTGATGGATTCTTAAGTGATTATGAAAATGGCTGCGTTGATTCAATTAATACTCCATTTGGCAGTGGTTTTGAACTATACAAATATGACAGAATTCTAGATTCATTAAATATATACGCAGACTCTTCTTTTTATAAAGTAGGATATTCTTTTCCAGATGATGATGATATATTGACTATTTGTGGGCAGCTATGGTGGAATGAAAAAGGGTGTACTGCTTGTTCTATTGATGACCCAAATGGTGATGACTGGAAAGATTGCGGTTCTGACGGAATCTGTGATCAAGCGGATCCAGATGATGGTGAAGGGAACGGTATTTGGGACGAAAATGAAGGGTTTGAGGGCAATGATCAATATGATCACTCAGACACAAATGGAGAAGCAGAACCAGCCGTTGAAGACTTTAATGGTGATGGCATTTATAATCCTCATCCAAGCTATAATTATGAGAATGAATTTTATTTTTGGGATAATCCTCTTGATATATCAAACTCCTGTGGAAATTGTTCACAATTAAAGGTAAAGGGGACGCCATCTATCAATAATATCCAAACTATTGTTATGGGAGTAATTAATAATTCAGAAGAAAGAATTTATGGTAAAGTATTGGTAAATGAACTTCGCATGACGGGAGTGAAAAAAAGGCGGGGAAGATCATATAGTGTAAGTGGCTCATTATCATTTGCAGATCTTATGACCATTTCTGGGAGTTACAATAAGAAAGACTCTGATTTTCATAAATTACAACAACGGCTTGGAACCGGGAATTCTGACGAGTCCTATTCTGCAACTTTAAAGCTTCATCCCAATATTGTTTTGCCAACCCGCTGGGGTATTAAAACACCAATTACATTGGGGTATACAAATTCAGTGGCTACTCCAAAATATCACCCAGGGAGTGATATATTAACCGATTCAGAAAATGATAATTTTGATATTGAAGAAATCCAGACAAAAAGTGAAAAAATTAGTTTTTCAACTTCATTTAATAAATCCAAACGAAGTAGTAATTGGCTGCTCAAACAAACACTTGATAATATTTCGTTAAATTTTTCTGCCATACAAACCCATAAGTCTAATAATCAGACTCTAAAAGAACTAAAAAACAATTATGAGGCATCCAGCAGCTATAGCTATGCCTTTGGGAAAGAAAATTATATAAGTCCCTTTGCTTTTACAAAAGATTGGCTTTTCATCGGTAGTATTTTAGGTGAGGCTCGTTATTATTATACCCCTGATAAAATTAGTGCAAATATTAATTTTAATGAAGCTGACTCACGAAAAATCCAACGGGCAAATGTGACAGATACTACCAAATCATATAGTTTTAACTTAAGTCGGAAATTCACCTTAAATCATAAAATCACAAAAACCTTAAGCAGTAATTACACCAAACAAATTGATAGTAATTTGGATGATTTCCGTTATAACAAAATGGATGTGGTTCAGCAGATGAACCCCGGGTTAGTAAAATCAATAAGTGAAAAGCTCACCAATACTTATTCACCAGATTTTTTAAAATGGTTAAATCCAACAATAACTTATAACCCAATCTACAATTGGAACTTAAATATTATCGATACACTTTCAACTGCCAATGTAAAATCATCATCTACATTTAAAACCAAAATAGGGCTCAGCCTGAAAGAATTGGTTGAATTGGTTTACACTCCGGAGAATAAAAAAACATCGAGTTCATCGAGAGGAAGAGGGCGTGGCAGATCATCTTCATCTAGCAGTAGTAAAAAGAATTTTAATGTAAAAAACCCTGTACTTCGATTTATGCTGGGGGGAGTTCATACGGCGGTATCAAAATTAAATAAAATATCCGGTACTTACACATATACTTCCGCTCATGATTATAATAATATTTCATCTGATTTATCAACTTCCTACCTGTATCGTCTAGGAATTCAAAATTCACCTCTAAATTCATCAGGCGGAGTATTGTTCGATGATGGTTTAATTGCAGATAATAATTTAGTTGGGTCATCATCGAGCAGTTACGGAAATGATTTAACGGTAAGTACAAGTGTTAGCTTAACTCGAACAATTGTTACCAGTCTTGATTTTAGATACTCTAATTCCTTATCTATTCCTTCCACGGCATCTAAAACTAAAAATGAATCCTTTTCATTCTATCCACTGGGTTTAAGGGGTGATGAAGGAATTCCTATTTCAAGTTGGAGCGTTAATTGGTCGGGGATTGAAAAGTGGTGGTTTATGGATAAGTTTTTTAAATCCATCAGTATTTCCCACGGATTTAATGGCGAACGGTCAATGTCAAGTAAAGATGAAAATAGCGATGGCATAATTTCCGATGATGAATTGCAAAATGAACAATACACTTTTAATTATTCACCAATAGTTGGTGTTACCACTAAATCCAAAGGTCGAAGCCCAATCACATTTAAGGTGAATTATAATTTAAATCAGACTATTAAAAAAATCGATGAGTCCACTGAGCGAAACCATGGAAGTCAAATCAGCAGCACCCTATCATTTAAAAAATCAGGGGGGCTTACTATTCCCACATTTTTTTTCAGAGATTTTTTCATATCTAATGATATGGATTTTTCCCTTAATTTCAATTGGGGAATTGATCGAAAACTAATAGCCTCTACAATTGTAACTGATTTAGCAGAATTTAATGAGCAAAGCAATAATACATCATGGTCATTGAAGCCCAATGTCAGTTACAGTTTTACTCGATGGGTAACGGGTAATTTTTATTTTAGCTATGGAGTATCTGAAAATAAAACCACCGGGAAAAATGAAGAAAAAGATTTTGGTTTCAATGTGAATATAAAAATACAGGGTTAAATTGAATAAATTATTTGTAATATTTATAATTGGTATATGTATGGGGCAAAATGCACCTCCCTTTGATGGAAATCGTGCAATGGATTTGCTTAATACCCAATGTGAATTTGGTCCCAGATTCCCTGAAAGTGAAGGTCATTTGAAGATGAAAAAATTCTTGGTGAATTTTCTGCAACCACTTACCGACAGCTTATATGTTATGGATGAAAAAATTTCTCATCCTTATGAAAGACATTATATTACGCTCACAAACTATCTTGCCAGATTTAATCTTTCCGCAAATTATAGAATCATGATTATGGCTCATTGGGACACGCGGGAATTTGCCGATAAAGACCAGAACCCAGAGAACCAATCTCTCCCTATATTAGGCGCAAATGATGGTGCCAGCGGTGTGGCTGTATTGTTAACTTTGGCTGAGATATTGCATGCCCTGCCATTACTTAATATAGGTGTTGATCTCCTTTTTGTTGATGGTGAAGATATGGGTAAATCTGGTGATCCTGATAAATTTGGTTTGGGGACCCAGGCCTTTGCCAGGCATATACCAGAACCCCGGCCACAATTTGCTATTTGCCTGGACATGGTAGCTGATAAAGAACAGCATTTTCCTATTGAACAATTTTCTTTACAACAAGCACCAGATATTGTTCGGGCAATTTGGACATTGGCTAATGAACTGGGATATACTCAATTTGAAAATAGAATAGGACAGGCTATTATGGATGATCATTACTATTTATATAAATATTCAAAAATTCCAGCAATTGATATTATTGATTTTGAATATCCCAATAAGGATGTCAATTATTGGCATACTCTGCAGGATATTCCAGAAAATTGTTCCGCAAAAAGTTTAGAAGCTGTGGGGACTGTTATTACCCATTTCATTTATATTCAAGATGAGAAAATTAAACAATGAGTTCGGTAGCAGACTATTTTGACGTATTAAGTATAGAAGGTAATAATGAAGAAGTGGATATTATTCAATCTCTCATTGGAACTGAATGTTTAGGTACGTATTTCAATAATGGCACCGCCCAATTGTATTTTAATGGTGGTAATAAAGATGATATTGAACTGCAGCTTCAAAATATTAATGCAGATGTAAATATTAATTGGAAATGGAATAAACAAGGTAAAGAAGATTGGCATTTGGCTTGGCAAGATAATTTTACCCCTGTAATTATTGAAAAAAAACTGGCTATAGTTCCCCATTGGCAAAATGATATTTCAGCAGATATTGTAATAAAAATTAAACCGGGCATGGCATTTGGAACTGGGCATCATGAAACCACCTGGCTCATGCTTAATCAAATTTTGAAATACATCAAGCCGGGCATGTCTATTTTAGATTTGGGAGCTGGAAGTGGAATATTATCTATTGCTGCAATAAAACTGGGTGCTGAAAAAGTAGATGCTGTAGAATTTGATTCAGACTGTGAATCCAATTTTAATGAAAATTTACAATTGAATCACATTGAAAAACATATTCATTATTACAGTGATGATGTTCTTACTTGGGAAGATTTTAATTATAATATTATTTTAGCAAATATCAATTGCAATATTATTGAAGCATTAATCTCCAAATTCAAAGGGACAAAAGCACAAGTAATTTTGTCAGGTCTATTAAAGACTGACCATAAGAGCATAGAACAAATTTGTATAAAACAAAATTTTCAAGTGAAAGAAAAAATGATTAAAGGGGAGTGGATATGTATGGCTATAGAAAAAACATAAGTTTAGTTTTAGCCATTTTCTTTTTACTGTTAATGAACTATTCCTGTGTGCAGAGTATTACAGAACCACAAAGTAAAAATATTGAGATTCTAAATACATCTATAGAATTGGATAGATTTGAGAATGAATTATATCTTCAGATTGAAACCAATCAAAATTATTCCCAAAATTTTATCCATGAAGTTTTTATGGAATTGACCTATATAGGGGATGTTGTTCATGGCTACAGTAAAACATTCAAGCTCTATGATAATGGAGAAAATGGTGATCTTATATCTGCCAACGGGATTTACACGCTTCTTACTCATGCAGATACAGTGGTTCTACCAGATATTGAATCTGAAATAACAAATATAGATATGGCAGAAAATTTTATGTTGGATGAAACAAACTCTGACAGTTTAGATATTTCTGTTACAATTAATGGAAAAGCGTTTCAATGTTTAGCATCCGTGCTCGATATTTATAATAAAATAACTTTTCTTGATACAAACGTGAATCTGGATAATAGTTATATTGAATTAATGATCAATTCTGATTATATGTATATGGATAACCCCCAAACATCTGCATGTGATCGATCCCAAAAGGAAACCCCTGATCCAAATGCTTTTGAAAGTTATTTTGAATGGGCAAATGGAACTCTTTCAGAAAGCAGTTCAAATCAATTTGTTTTTTCCACTCAAATTCCTTTTCGATCATTGAATGATTGTGGTGGAACAGGAAAAGCAATTTTTAGGTTCATCCTTCATGACCTAGATACAAACTCAGAAATCATAGCAGACGATATTGAGTTAATAATCTATGGTTGCGGGGATGGTGTATGTGAATCAGGCTTAGAAGGTACTAGTTCCTGCCCGGAAGATTGTCAATGAAGTATCCTGTTATCATTTCTATGTTTATTATATCAGTACTGATATCGCAAGTACCGATAGATTATAAGTTATCAACTAATAATACATTAAATAGATATGAAAACATTACAGAAGAGGGCTTGAATAGTAACAGTATTGTAGATATTTACCCAATTGATGAGTCATATTTACTAATGAGTACGGGGAGTGGTTTAAGCTACGTACATATTTATGATTTGCACCCTGACTCAGTAAGTTTTGGTTCATTTAATAAAGACTCTGTTTCATTCCCAAGAGGAGGAGCACCTGCATTAGCAGTAAAAGAAAATATCATTGTCATATCAGGAATATTAGATACAACTGCAGTAACAGGTGAAGAAATAATGGGAACTGGAATTTCTTATTCCATAGATGAGGGTGAAAATTGGGAATATCTGCATCAACCGATAGATGAAATCCCCGAATTAGGACAACATCATACAATTTCATGGGGTGGACAAGATATATCGGTTTTAGCGGTAACTACTGAAATTAATAATATCAGTTATGATCTGGCAATTGGTGGAAATTATATCTATGCCGCTAACTGGGCGGGTGGATTACGGAGATATGGACCTCTTTATTCAGAACAAAAAAAATGGCAAATTATCCCCTTACCTATGGATTCAGATAGCAGCTTAATTTGTGGAGCCATAGATTTGGAGACTTACGAGCTTAACCCAAATGATCCAGTTAATGGTGGTAATCATAACCATAAGGGATTCAGTGTATATGTTGATGATAATACTGTCTGGGTTGGTACTGCAAATGGAATTAATAAAGGAGTGATAGAAGAAAATTGTATTAATTGGGAACATCATTATACATCCACATGGAATAATATTTCTGGTAATTGGGTTATAGGTTTCACCAATCAAAAATTAGAAAATGGCACTGATCGTCTATGGGCTATTACTTGGGCTGGAGAAGGAAATAATGAAAAAAATGCCTTGAGCTATACAGATGATGGTGGGGAGACTTGGCAAATTTCATCCCCTTCAAGTTATTCTGAAAAAGTATATAATCTCTATGCTAATGAAAATAGAATTTGGGCAGCTACAGCTTCAGGATTATATGTGTCTGAAGATGGTGAGCATTGGGAAAGATATTCTAGACCCATTGATACTCTTACAGGTGAAGAGATCTTATCAGAGTCAGTTCTAGCAGTATATAATCAAGATAACTGGCTTTGGGTTGGCACGGTTGATGGCATTAGTATTATTAAAAATGATACAATTACAACAATTCATAGATTTTGGGAGCCAGCGAATCTCTTTTCTGCCTACCCCAATCCCTTTCTAATCAATGATATTAATCAGGTAGATGGGGACGGCTATGTCCGTTTTATTTATTCTAATCCAGGAAATAATAATGGTAGTATTGATGTTTTCGACTTTGCTATGGACAAGGTAATTCAATTAGGCACTTCTCATTTAGTTAATAATAATGAGAGTGAATTAATTTGGAATGGAATGAATGAATATGGTGATCTGGTTGCCAATGGAGTCTATTTCTGCCGTCTATCCTTAAATGGTGAATATTACTGGACCAAACTAGCAGTAGTGAATTAATATGCGGCTACTTGGGATATTATGTATTGTAAATGTAGTATTTGCTGACTATGGTGGTGGGTATGCC
>JASMKZ010000003.1 GCA_030748955.1 Fidelibacterota bacterium
GAAAATCCAGGCACGAATAAAAAATCTCATTCGTGCTTCCCGATTAAAAGCAAAACCAAAAAAAGTGGAAGCGCCGAAAGAAGTGGAAACAGTGGTCCAAGCTACTGAAGAAGCAATAAAACCAACTGAGGTTAAAAAATCTCCAGCTAAAAAGCCTGCTGCCAAGAAAAAGGCTCCGGCTAAAAAGCCTGCTGCAAAGAAAAAAGCCCCAGCTAAAAAGTCTGCTGCCAAGAAAAAGGCCCCGGCTAAAAAGCCTGCTGCCAAGAAAAAGGCCCCGGCTAAAAAGCCTGCTGCCAAGAAAAAGGCTGAGTAAAAAGTTTATTGAAAATCGAGGTGTAGCGTAGTCCGGTCAGCGCACCTGCTTTGGGAGCAGGGGGTCGCAGGTTCGAATCCTGCCACCTCGACATAGAAAAAGCCTTTAGAGTAATCAACTCTAGAGGTTTTTTTGTCCTCGGAAAATTCCCATATTGTTCAGTTAGTAACCTAATCAATAATCAAAATCGTGATGCGTATTTTGTCAGTTCATTTTTACGTAGAACTGACATAATAGGTGACACGAACAGACATAGGAGAAGAAAATGGATAATATGAGAAAAATAAAGAATACTTATTACTCTGACTTTTTAAACAGTCAAGGTAAGCGTGTACGTAAAAGCTTGGGCAAGAAATTAGCTGAAGCTAAAATCAAGTTGGCTCAACTACAGGCTGATGTTGATATTGACAGTATAGCAAAGGATGAAGCTATGCCATCTCAGGGTAAGGTATTTAAGACTGCCTTGAATGAATTTATCTCTAGTGTATTTTCTAAGCATAAAATAGAAAATGCTTACGAGATCAAGAAAGGTGGCTGGAACTTAAAAACCCATAGACAACCCCAAGTAATAACCTCAACCCTTAAAAACTTTGAAGCTCATTCTGGTATTAAGAATGTTAAGGATGCTACCTTGCCCCAGATGTTAAAGTTTATAGCTGATGGTTCTAAACAGCATCTATCTGGCACAGTTAATAAACACGGGCGATGGCAGTCTATCTTATTCATTTAACAAAACTCCCATTCGATAGGATGCCTGTTGGTTATATATTTTATCTAGGTTTATGATTTCCATGGCCTTAGGCACTATCTTGGAAAAATGAACTTTCTCCTTCTTCCATTTGGTAATAATATCTTCCGCAATATGCGATCCGGTATGAAAGCGGTGACTTCTCAAAATACGTAAAATTAATAATTCATCGTCTTCATGTAGTTCTGTCGTTTTCACATAATTCTTATTTAAATTATCTAAATTACTTTTGGTTTTAGAATATAAAAAGGCAATACCTCCCGTCATCCCTGCACCAAAATTCTGCCCGATGCTATCCAGAACGATGATGGTCCCACGAGTCATGTACTCACATCCATGATTACCAATTCCTTCAACCACCGCCGTTGCTCCGCTGTTACGAACAGCAAAACGTTCCCCTGCCCTGCCTGCAATATGAATTCTTCCACCTGTGGCACCATATAAGGCAGTATTGCCAATAATAGTCATATTCTTACGCTTTTCCCGTACCTGTTTATCCAAACGGATGGTGATCAATCCGCCATTCATCCCTTTGCCTACATAATCATTAGCGATCCCCTTTAGTCTAAGCTCAATACCATCCACCAAATAAGCCCCCATACTCTGCCCTGCAACTCCCGTCATTCGGTACTGAATATTCCCTTTAAATAACCCCTGCCCATGCAATTGAGATAATTCACCGGAGAGACGGGTGCCAATTGCGCGGTCGGTATTATTAACTACCCTTCGGAATACCGCTCTACCATGGGTCATAATTTCCAAGCGGTGCTCCTGAATTATGCGGTCATCTAACTGAGACTCCATTCGGCTTTTTACTAATTTGACTTTTACTGTGGAAGACGGTTTGAGTTCATTGCGGTCACTGTGTATTAGAAACTGATTTAAGAGTACACGGTTGTTACAGGCTGATTTCTTGTATTTTGGGCTTAGTTCCAGTAAATCCATCCTTCCCACAATATCACCCAATGAATGAATGCCGTTTTCTGCCAGGGTTTCCCGCACACCACTTGCAATATTATTCAGGTAATTGGCAATGTTTTCAGGAGTTCCTTTAAAACGCTGAATTAGGTCTAAATCCTGAGTTGCAATGCCTGTCGGACAGGTATTTTTCTGGCACTGCCGGACCATAATACAACCGATGGCAATGAGAGCCGATGTACCAAAATCATATTCCTCCGCTCCAAGCAAAGAAGCAATAATTATATCATTGGGATATTTTATACCGCCATCAACTCTTAATATCACCCTGTCTCTCAGGCCAGACTCCAAAAGGGTACTATGTACTTCTTTTAACCCAAATTCCCAGGGCATGCCCGTATGCTTGAGAGATCCCAGCGGACTGGACCCAGTGCCACCTTCACCACCAGCTACTAAAATGATATCTGCTCCCGCTTTTACAACTCCACAGGCAATGATACCAATTCCAGGCTGTGCCACTAGTTTTACAGATACTGCTGATTTAGGATTTATCTGTTTTAAATCATAAATAAGCTGGGCTAAATCTTCAATACTATAAATGTCATGATGAGGCGGTGGTGAAATAAGAGGTACCCCCGGGGTGGTTCCCCGAGCATTTGCAATATATAGTGTGACCTTATTACCCGGCAGTTGCCCACCCTCTCCAGGTTTGGCTCCCTGTGCAATTTTTATCTGGATTTCCCTTGCTGCAGTGAGATAATCAGGAGTCACACCAAAGCGCCCGCTAGCCACCTGCTTTATATAGCAGTTTTCAGATTTATCTGGATTTTGATGGGCAAAACGATCCGTGTGTTCTCCCCCTTCTCCACTATTGCTGCGAGCACCAACTAAATTAGCACCCTTGGCCAGAGTTCGATGGGCCTGTTCAGAAATTGCACCAAAAGACATGGCACCAAGTCCAACCCGCTTTAGAATTTTCCTAGAGCTTTCCACCTTTTCAATCGGCACACGTCCTTGTTTTTTTATCTGAAAATAATCCCGAATCATGATAGGCTGATAATCTTGAAATTCCAAGGCAGATAGATTATCAGCCAGGTTCTGTATTTTTTTAAAGTGCACCGGAGAATTGGCGTGCAATTCTCCATTTTTACGGTACTGAAAACGTCCATAAGAAGGAAGTTTGGTATCGATATTTCCAAATGCCAATGCATTTGCTTTTAACTGTAGATTGTGCAGTGTTTTTATATTTGTGGTACCGGGAATGTTGATAATATAGGGGAAATATTTTTTCTGCAGCTGTTTAGATAATCCAATGCTATTAAAGAGCATACTGCCGTTATAACTGCTGAAGGTTGAAATACCCATTTTAGCCATGATTTTCAGTAGACCCTTTTCTACTGCATACCGGTAATTGGACATATGGATAGCCCATTTTTCATTTTGGAATCTGTGGCGGATAATATCATAAGCTAAGTACGGGTAAACAGCACTAGCACCCATACCAAGCAGACAGGAAATTTGATGTTCATCTACGACATCGGCAGTTATGGGAATAATGGAAACCCTGCTTCTATATTTTTTTTCAGCCAGATAATAATGCACAGCTGATACTACCAGCAACATGGGCACTGGGAGAAGATCTTGATTTAAATCTTCATCACTTAGAAATAAAATTCTGGTACCGTTTTTTACTGCCTTTTCACATTCTATGATAATTTCTTTTACTCTTTGTTCCAGTGAAATACTTTTTTCATACAAACAAGAAATCATCCGGTGATTAAATCTCCTGTGCTGCTTTTTCAATCGTTTTATATCAAGGGGAGACAAGATTGGGCTGGTGATACGAATTACACCTGAAAACCGGATTTCATCAGCCAGAATATTTTCTTCACTACCCAAGTATTTACATAAATTTGTTACCAATTTCTCCCGGATAGGATCAATGGGAGGATTGGTCACCTGTGCGAATGCCTGTTTGAAATAATCATATAGTTTTCGATTCACGGTTGACATTACTGCAGGCGGGGTATCATCCCCCATTGAACCGATAGGTTCTCTACCGCTATTTGCCATTGGGATGAGTACCTTCTGAATGGATTCTTCATCAAAACCAAAAGCAATGGCCAGATGCTGAAAATATTTTTGCGGTGATTTTGACCAAGGCATAAATTCGTCTTCTGCCTTACTACGTTTAATTTTTATCATATTTTTTCTAATAAAATCTGAATAAGGATAAGATTGCGCTATCTTTTGCTTAATCTCATCATTTTCAAATATGCCACTACCATCCAATGCCAAACTAAAAACCTCACCAGCGCTCATATGGCGATGCTGTGCCAAGTCCTTTGGCTTGATATCAACCACCCCAGCTTCGGAGGCCATTATAACCAACCCATCTCTGCTAACAGTGTAACGAAGAGGTCGCAAACCATTCCGATCCAACTTGGCGCAAACATGATCTCCATCGGTGAAAACAAGTGCTGCAGGGCCATCCCAGGGTTCCATGAGATTCTCATGATAAATGAAAAATCCCTTTAGGGATCGGGGCATTTTTGTATGATACTTGTAAGGATCAGGTATAAGCATCATGATGGCCTCTAACACGGTTCTTCCACTACGAGTGAGAAACTCCAGCACATTATCAAGGCTGAAAGAATCACTACCACCCATCCTGATAATGGGGTAAAGAGATTTTAAATCATTTTTCCAAAAAGAAGATTTGAGATTTTTCTCCCGAGCTTTCATCCACAGACGGTTGCCTTTAATCGTATTAATTTCTCCATTATGCGCCAGAAATCTGAAGGGCTGTGCCATCCACCAATTGGAGACTGTATTGGTAGAAAAACGTTCATGAAAGATTGCAACACGTACCTTAAAATCAGAGTGGTTCAGATCATCATAAAACCTGTCCAATTGGTTTGCCCTCATAAGCCCCTTATACACAATTGTTTTAGATGAAAGTGAACAGAAGTGTATTTTTTCATGCCTATTATTTAATTTGTTCTCAATGCGTTTTCTGATAAGATACAGCCGGGATTCTACTTTTTTAATCTTCCCTAGCTTAAGGCTGAAAAAATACTGTAAAATCGTTGGGCATGTTTCCAGAGCAGTTGGGCCTAGACTAGAATTGTTTACTGGAACCTTTCTTTTTCCAATGTAATTGATTTTAAGCTTCTGACAGGAATTTTTTATTTCTTCTTCTGTGGTTGTTTGAAAATGTTTTGGGACAAACACCATTCCAATACCAAGAATTTCATCAGGCTTCAATTGAACATTAAATTTATCTTTTACTAAACCTGTAAAAAAAGGTACTGGAATATCTACAAGTACTCCTACACCATCACCAGTTTCTTCATCAGCACCAATAGCGCCCCTGTGTTGCATATTCTGCAATGCTTTAAATGAAAGCTCCAATACCCTTCTAGATGGATTTCCACTGGATTCAGCAATAAAACCAATACCACAGGCATCATGAAATTGATCTATTTTCGATAGTGAAAATTGGTTTTCTGATTCCATCTTATTCATATATTACATTAGTTGTAGATCTTGTTAAAAGCATCCTTTTCAATTAAACTAGATAAGTCATAAGGATAGAGGGAGAATTATAAAGAAACCTTTGGAGGAGCTGATAATAATACGCAAGGCAATCCATCCCCCCCAATCTCCTTTTGACTTAACATAAATGTTTACTTTCTCTTTTTTTATTTTTTTTAAATTATATATCATAAATTTTTAATTCCTTAGATTTTGAACAATGATTATTATAAGAAGTATATGTTAGCCAATTATTATATATTTTTATCTTTCCATGTACAATATCTAAATATAGCCTTTGCAATTTTTTAGTTAAAGGACCAGGCTTACCATTGTTAATTATGAGTCCATCTACAATACTGATTGGCGTAACTTCGCTTGCAGTTCCAGTAAAAAATGCTTCATCTGCATTAAATAGTTGTTCTAAAGATAATCGGCATATATTGACATTAATATCATTATTTTTAGCTAATTGAATAATTGTATCTCTGGTAATACCCATCAAGATACTAGAATCTTCAGTATTGGTAAAAAGCTCACCATCTTTTACTAAAAATATATTTTGACCTGCACCTTCAGCGATTGTACCCTCTTGGTTGAGTAGCAATGCTTCATCATACCCTTTATCCTTTGCATCACGCACTGCCAAAAGGGAGTTCAGATATTGCCCACAGGCTTTGGCTGTTGTCGGAAATGAAGATGAATGAAACTTTTTCCATGGAGAGATAGTCACGCTTATACCATTTTTCAATGCATCCTGCCCTAAATATGCACCCCAGTAAAATGCTGCTATGGATACAGTAATAGGACATTCTTTAGGATGTATAGCTAGAGAATCATAGCTATAAAAAGCAATTGGACGAATATATCCATTATCAATATTATTATGCTGGACCAGATCCAAACAGCCTTGTTTAATCTCTTCGAAAGAGTAAGGTATATCTATTTTATATACTTCTGCTGATGCATATAATCGGTTTATATGACTATCTAGTTTGAATAAAGCAGGACCCGAGTGCGTTTTGTAACATTTAATCCCTTCGAAAACACCACTTCCATAATGAAGGGCATGAGACATTACATTAGTTGTAGCCTTATTGAAAGGCATAATTTCTCCATTGAACCAGGTTAAATCACAATGATTAGACATAATTCTTTATTTTTTCATTTTTGTTGGCTGATTGAATTATTTGTTGAGATTTTAATAATTTATAATTAAAACTATCTTGTAAAGCTTGCCAACTTGCCTCAATTATATTTTCGGAGACACCAACTGTTGACCAGCTATTAAGTCCATCAGAACTCTCTATTAGAACTCTAACTTTAGATTCCGTGCCATGTTGTCCATTAAGCACTCTTACTTTATAATCAGTCAATTTCACATCTTTTAATTCAGGATAAAACCGCTGTAATGACTTTCTAAGGGCGCAACTAAGGGCATTAACAGGTCCGTTGCCATCTGCAATAGTATGCTCTATTTCATCATTAACCTTAATTTTTAACATCGCATCTGCCTGACGATGACCAAATTGATCATAATTTATATTGATACGAGAATCAATTACCTCAAAATACGGAGTGAATCTTTCTAATGCTTCCAGCATCATTAATTCAAAAGATGCATCAGCAGCTTCATATTGATACCCTTCATTTTCAAGCATTTTTATTTTCTGCGCCAATTGTCTTGGTAATGTTTTATCGTTTCCTAGAGCAATGTTTAATTCAGCAGCTTTATAACTAATATTACTTTGTCCTGAAAGATCAGATACCAGTACACGCTGTTTGTTACCTACCAACATAGGATCAATATGCTCATACATTGTACTATTTTTCATTACAGCACTAACATGAATCCCCCCTTTATGTGCAAATGCTGATTTGCCTACAAAAGGTGCCTGGTCATCTGCATGCATATTCATGGTTTCATATATAAAATGGGTAAGAGAAACTAAATTTTCAAGTTTTAAAGAAGTCTTAGTTTCCCGCTTCATTTTCAATAGCAGGTTTGGAATTACAGTTCCCAGACTTACATTGCCACAGCGTTCACCTACCCCATTAAAGGTACCCTGGACATGGGAAGCCCCAGCATTAACAGCTGCCAGCGTATTGGCAACAGCCAAGCCACCATCATTATGTGCATGTATACCTACCTGTGTTTTAAATTTATCTATAATGCATTTTGTGGCGTTACTAATATTATGTGGTAAAGAGCCCCCATTGGTATCACACAAGACAATTGTCTCTGCACCACCTTCAATTGCAGCTTGTATCATCATTAAGGCAAATTCAGGGGATTCATTATAGCCATCATAAAAATGTTCTGCATCAAAAATCACCCTTCTTCCAGCTTTTGCTAATAACTCTACCGATCTGAAAATAACCTCAGCATTTTCATCTGCTGATAATCCCAGACCTTTCTGAGAATGCAATGACCATGCTTTACCAAAAATAGTGACAATTTCAGTTTCAGCTTTCAGAAGTTCCTTAAGATTAGAATCTGTAGCTACAGTTTTAGGGGATCGTGCCGTTGACCCAAATGCTGCGATACATGCCTGTTTTAGTGTTAGTTCATTTTTTGAACGTTTAAAAAACTCCATATCTCGGGGATTGCTTCCAGGCCATCCTCCCTCAATAATATTAATGCCAAATTCAGCTAAACGGGCGGCAATATTCAGTTTATCATCTACAGATAAATTTACACCTTCACCTTGGGTACCATCTCGCAAGGTCGTATCAAACAGTTCAATTGATTTAAGTATTTTTCGCTGTGTCATAATGATCTAAATAACCAGGGATTTGCATCCCTATGTTTTTTCTCAAATTTTTTAATAATATCTGTATGGGTAAGGGTCTGTCCAATTTCATCTAAACCTCCCAGCAGTGCATCTTTACGAAATTTTTCAATTTCAAAATATATCCTTGTATCCAATGGATCTGCAATAATCTGCGCTTCAAGGTCAACCGTCAGCGTATATCCGGGTTTTGCCAAAGTTAGTTCAAAAAGTGAATTAATGATCCCTTCTGTTAAACAAATTGGGAGGATCCCATTTTTAAAACAATTATTGTAAAATATATCAGCATAACTCTCCGCAATAATTACTCTGAATCCATAATTATCCAATGCCCAAGGTGCATGCTCACGACTTGAACCACAGCCAAAATTTGAACGGGTAAGAAGAATCCCTGAATTCATATATCTTTTCTGATTCAGGACAAAATCAAGATTCAACGGCCGGTTACTGCAATCCTGCCCCGGCTCACCATGATCTAAATACCGCCATTCATCGAACAAATTATCACCAAACCCACTACGGTTTATTGACTTTAAGAACTGCTTCGGAATGATGGCATCTGTATCTACATTATCCCGGTTTAACGGTGCTATAACTCCAGTAAATGTTTTAAATCTGTCCATAATTAATTATCCAAATATTTTGATACATTTGTGAAGTGTCCCTCTATAGCTGCTGCCGCTGCCATGATAGGGCTTACTAGATGTGTACGCCCGCCTTGACCTTGACGTCCTTCAAAATTTCGGTTTGATGTTGATGCACAGCGTTCACCCGGTTCTAAATAATCCGCATTCATGGCAAGACACATGGAACAACCTGGTTCTCGCCATTCAAATCCAGAATCAATAAATATTTTATCTAACCCTTCTTCTTCTGCTTGTTTCTTTACCGGTCCAGATCCTGGAACAACAAGGGCCAACTTAATACTATCTGCTATCTGCTGTCCTTTAAGTATATTTGCAGCCAACCGAAGATCTTCAATCCGTGAGTTTGTGCAGGATCCAATAAATATTTTATCTAGATGTATATCTTTAATTGCGGTGCCTGAAGTTAAACCCATATAATCCAATGCTGCATCAATTGTGCTAGAGTTTCTATTATCAGAAATAGGTATTGTACCGCTTACTTCCGTAACCATTTCGGGTGATGTCCCCCAGGTAACCATGGAGTTAATTGATGAAGCATCAATCTGAATTACTTTATCAAATATTGCGTCACTATCACTTTTCAGATTTTTCCATGATGAAACTGCTTTTTCCCATTCATTTGCAGTAGGTGAAAATGGTCGACCTTTAATATAATCTATTGTGACTTGATCGACAGCTATCATTCCCGATCGGGCACCTGCTTCAATAGCCATATTACAGATTGTCATTCGACTTTCCATGCTCAGGTTTTGAATAGCTTCACCAGAAAATTCAATGGAAAATCCTGTGCCACCTGCTGTTCCGATTTGTCCTATAATATACAGTATCATATCTTTTGCTGTCACACCTATATTGAGTTTTCCATTTACAGAGATGAGCATGTTTTTTGATTTTTTCTGTATCAGGCATTGAGTAGCTAAAACATGTTCTACTTCAGAGGTTCCGATCCCAAAGGCTAAAGCTCCCAAAGCACCATGAGTGGAGGTGTGGGAATCTCCACAAACTATAGTCATACCAGGAAGGGTCAAGCCTTGTTCAGGTCCTATCACATGAACGATCCCTTGATTGGGATCTGACATAGAAAACTCTTTAATACCAAAATCAGCGCAATTTTCTGAAAGCGTATCCACTTGTACATTTGAAACAGGGTCTGTAATACCTAAATGTCGATCCTTTGTTGGGATATTGTGATCCGGAACCGCTACATTAGCTGATTGTCGCCAGCTCTTACGTCCTTCTAAACGTAATCCCTCAAAGGCTTGTGGTGATGTTACTTCATGAATAAGCTGTCTATCAATGTAAATTAAGCTGGTACCTGAAGTGTCTTCACGTACAAGGTGAGAATCCCATAATTTGTCGTATAATGTTTTCCCTGCCATATTTGTATTTCCTTATGCTGCTGAGATATTTTCAAAAAGTGTACCAACATCCTGTACGTACACATAATTATTTAGTGCCTGGAGGTAGGCTAGGACACTAGCTTCAATAGTATCGGTTGATATCCCTCTTCCAGTATAGGTTCCAGTTTCAGAGCGAAGTCGTACCGTTACCTCACCTTGAGCATCTTTACCTCCAGTAACAGAGCGAACCTGGTAATGTTCCATGGTCAGTGAATCCTTCAGGTTTATACTGCGTTTAATTGCACGTATACATGCTGCCACTGGACCATCACCTGTAGATGATTCTTCTACTATTTGCCCGTCAAATGCAATCCGTACTGATGCTGTGGGGATGACACTGGTCCCAATATTAACATGTAAATATTCTAGAGTAAAATAACCGTTTTGATTTTTACTATCATCGCCCATGAGAATGCGCAAGTCCTCATCAAAAACTTCTTTCTTTTTATCTGCCAGTTCCAGAAAACGATGATATATATTATCCATTTGTTCGTCAGAAAGAATATATCCCAACATTTCTAATCTTGAAGTCAAACCGTGACGACCTGAATGACGACCCAATACAATTTTATTTTGGGTAATCCCTACTGATGCTGGGGTCATAATTTCATAGGTATCCCTTTTCTTGAGAACGCCGTCCTGATGTATGCCAGATTCATGTGCAAAGGCATTTTCACCCACAATTGCTTTATTGGGTTGTATCAACATTCCTGTGAAACCGGTTACCATTTGACTGGTATTATATAATTGCTCAGTATTAATATCAGTATAATAATCCCAGTAATCAGAGCGTACTTTTAAAGCCATGACAATTTCTTCAAGGGATGCATTCCCAGCACGTTCACCAATTCCATTAATGGTACATTCTATCTGGCGTGCACCGACACTTATTGCACTAAGTGAGTTGGCAACTGCCAAGCCCAGATCATTATGGCAATGAACACTGATCACCGCCTGATCAATATTGCTTACACGTTGTTTAATTTCACCGATCTTCTTGCTAAATTCCTGAGGAATAGTATAACCCGTTGTATCTGGAATATTTATTGTTGTGGCACCAGCTTCAATGACAGCTTCAGTAATTTCTGATAAAAAACCAATATCTGTACGACCGGCATCTTCTGGAGAAAATTCAATATCATCAGTAAAAGATTTAGCATAGGTAACAGCTTCACAGGCCATTTGCATAATAGTAGACTGCTTTTCTTTGAGATTATATCCATATCGAGAGTCGCCGAATTTTCCAGTAATATGAATATCAGAAGTGCCTATAAAGATATGAATGCGTTTACGGGGAGCATTCATCAGAGCCTCACCAGCTGCTTTTATATCATTATCAATGGAACGGGCCAAACCGGTAATAATAGCATCAACAGAATCAGCAATTTGTTGAACCGCATCGAATTGCGCCTGTGATGAAACAGGGAATCCAGCTTCAATTACATCTACATTCAAATTAGCCAGTTGATGGGCGATCTCCACCTTTTCAAATACATTTAAAGAAGCTCCAGGAGATTGCTCTCCATCGCGCAGTGTGGTATCAAAAATTATTATTTTTTCACTCATTAGTTTCCATTCAATCCATTAATTCCTATACTATCACTCGTGTGAAGTCCACATTCAGTTTTATCCGATTCCTTCCAACGCCCAGAACGATCATCACCACCAGGACAAACAGGACTGGTGCACTGTTTACAGCCAATACTGGGATAGCTATTGTCATGTAGAGGGTTGTATGGTAGATTATATTTTTTTATGTAGTTCCAAACTTCATCATGAGACCAGTTGATAAGAGGATTAATCTTAATTACTTCAAAACGGGATTCAAACTCAATAAGATCTGATTGATTTCGAATCTTCGTCTGTTTCTTCCGAATACCGGTAATCCAAAAATTATATTTTTTCAGTGCATTTTTTAGTGGAATCACTTTTCTTATACTGCAACAGCTATCTGGATTTTTTTTCCATAGTTTTTCACCATAGATTTCTGCCTGATTTTCAGGGGTTAATTCTGTTGAAAATCGTAAGAATTCAAATCCATATTTTTTCTGTAGTTTATCTCTTAGTTCATATGTTTGATCAAATAAAAAACCAGTATCAATATAAAATACAGAAATATCACGGGTTTCCCTCAATAGCATATCAAGTAGGACAATCCCTGGAGGACCAAACCCTGTTCCCATTACTATTTTATTAACTGGTAAGTTCTTCTTTATCCACCTCAATAAGGCTGCAGGATTATTCCTGCAACTATTTATTTCATTAGTTTGCACTTGATGAAATGCATGTTTAAGTTCCATATATTTTCCTTCCTCCACCCCTTTATAATTTTTCCCTTAATATATTTATGAAATTGTTATCATATGATAGATCTTTGCATTTACTCTATGCATTAATGAATTCCGTTTCATCAACTTTCTTATTTTCTATCTTCATGGATTCGATAATTTTCGCAGTCATCTCTGTAGTTGATAAAATATTATCTTCTATTTTGGCTACTTCTGCAGTGCGGTAACCCGATGCTAATACAGATTCTATTCCTGTTTTTACAGACTGAGCAGCATGAGAATGTTTACAAGTTATCTCCAATAGCATAGCAACAGAGGCAATCATAGCAATAGGGTTGGCAATATTTTGACCTGCAATCTCCGGTGCAGTTCCGTGAACTGGCTCATATAGCGCGTACTTTTCACCCACTGATGCTGAAGGGAGCATCCCTAAACTACCTGTTATCATGGCCGTTATATCACTGAGAATATCACCAAACATATTTTGGGTAACAATTATGTCAAATTGTTTGGGATCACGCACTAACTGCATTGCCGCATTATCCACATACATTTCATCCAGCATTACATCAGAGTAAGTCTTATGAACATCTGCAACTACATTTTTCCAGAATTGTGAACTCTCCAACACATTAGCTTTATGCACGGAGGTAACCTTACCGTCCCTTAGCCTGGCTAATTCAAAAGCCGTTTTTGCAATACGTTCAACTTCTGTGCGAGTATAACGTAGTGTATTCCAACCTTCATTATCATCTATTCCCCGAGGGGATCCAAAGTAAATACCCCCAGTAAGTTCGCGAACAACCATGATATCTGCACCTTGGATCACTTCTGGTTTCAAAGATGATGCATCTACTAAGCTGGGATAGATAGTAGCTGGTCTCAAATTTGAATAAAGCTCTAGGGCTTCGCGGAGTTGCAATAATCCTTTTTCAGGCTTCTGATCCTGAGGAAGACTGTCCCATTTTGGACCACCAACGGCACCTAAAAGTACTGCATCAGAATCTTTGCAGGCTGCTATCACCTCATCAGTAATTGGTGAACCAGATTCATCAATGGATGAGCCACCTACTAAATAAGAATCGTATTGAAATGACAAATTATATTCTTGACCAACAGTTTCGAGTACTGACAGTGCAGATTTCATTACTTCAGGGCCAATTCCATCTCCGGGAAGTATAGATAGTTTATAGGATTCGGTCACCATTTATAGATTCTCCGGACGTAATTTGCGAAGTTGCTGTCCAGCAATCCACATCTCCTGATTTTTCACTTCCTCTAATTCAACTTCTAAATTTTCTCGATAATCAATCTTTGAATTAGACTCTATAGATATTTTAGCTTCATTTCCATTGAGGACATTTTGATAACAGTCTTCAATAACCGGTTTTAAGGCTTTATGAAATTTCGGCGCCCAATCAAGTGCACCTCGTTGCGCTGTGGTTGAGCAATTTGCATACATCCAATCCATTCCATTTTCTGAAACCAAAGGATATAAACTTTGTAATGCTTCCTCAATAGTTTCATTATATGCTTCAGAAGGTGAATGCCCATGTTCACGTAAAACCTCAAATTGAGCAAGAAATGCGCCTTGAAGCAACCCCATGAGCACACATCGCTCACCAGTGAGGTCACTGTGAACTTCTTTTTCAAATGTTGTCTCAAATAGGTGTCCAGATCCGATAGCAAACGCAGTAGCGATACAACGATCTCGAGCATTACCAGTATAATCCTGATGAACTGCAAATGATGAATTTATACCTCTACCTGCTTGAAAGTGAGTTCGTACAGTTAATCCACTCCCCTTTGGTGCAACTAAGATAACATCAATATCTTCTGGGGGTTCAATTTTTGTTTGCTCATTAAAAACAATTCCAAATCCATGTGAAAAATACAATGCATTACCCGGAGACAAATTTTCCTTCACCGTTTGCCAAGCGTGTATTTGGCCTGCATCAGAAAGCAAGAATTGAATTATAGTTCCTCTTTTTACTGCTTCTTCTATTTCAAAAAGATTTTCACCAACTACCCAACCATCAGATAATGCTTTTTCCCAACTACTACCTTTGCGAAGTCCCAAAATAACATTAAACCCCTGATCTCGCATATTAAGGCTTTGGCCACTTCCCTGTGGCCCATAACCCAAGATTGCAGTAACTTCCTTAGCTAAGATATCTCTACACCTTTCGAGAGGATAATCGGACCTTTCTATTATGTCTTCTAAATAACCATTAATGTTAATCTTTTTCATCTTTCCCCTTTCCTACGAGTTAAAATAGCTAATTATTTTTTTTTCAGCCCAATGGGCAGCATCTTCTTGACTTTCACTAACAATATTATCAGAATCTTGGGATACCCCAATTCGCATTGCTATTTTTCCTGTTCTCATGATCTCTTTGATGTTAAATTGACTCAAGTTTTCAATAAGTTCTGTTATAGCTTTTTCTTCTCCTGCAGCTTCTATAATTACAGAGCCTTTCCCCATATCTACAATTCGTGCACCATTGTTTTTAGTCACTTCACCAATGGAACTCCACTTTCCAGAACCAGCATGAATTTTAATGAGAACATACTCTCTGTTAATACAGGGAAGACTTGTTATATCCTCAACGGAGATTACATTGACCAAATTTAATAAATTAAAATATATATTCCCGCGTTTGGTAGAATCTGGTTCATTTGCAACAATAGTCATCCTGCTGATTCCAGGCGTTTCACTAGATCCCACAACTAAACTTTCAATATTAAAGTTTCGCCGTCTAAACATACTTGATATACGGTTGAGTATACCCGGTTTGTCATCAACCAGGACCACGAGTGTTTGCTTCATTTAACTGCCTCCTCTTTAACTTGTTTTAATATATCGGAATTATTGTTATATGGTCGGTATATCATCTGATGCAGATCTGCACCAGATGGAACCATTGGATATACCATATCATGCTGTTCTACAACAAATTCTATAAGTGATGGGCCATTAACATGCTGTGCTTGTTTCATAGCTGGTAATATTTCATCTATATGGGTTACTCTTTGCCCTGAAAGACCATAGGCTTCAGAAACTTTTACATAATCAGGACTGGAAATTGGTGTTTCAGCATAACGGGCATCGTAGAACATTTGCTGCCATTGACGGACCATTCCAAGATAACCATTATTTATAATTGCAATGTTTATATTTACATGCTCTTGAACGGCTGTGGCCAGTTCCATAATGGTCATTTGTATGCTTCCATCACCAACAATTATCCACACTTCCTTGTCTGAACCGTAAAAACTGGCGCCTATACCTGCAGGAAGGCTGAACCCCATTGTGCCAAGGCCTCCTGAGGTAATTAGCGTTCGAGGTTTTTCATGATTAAAATACTGTGCTTCCAACATTTGGTGCTGTCCAACATCTGTAACTACAATGGCATCACCTTTGGTACCTTCCCATATCTTACGTATAACTTGTGCACCCATCAGAGTTGTAGAACCTGTTTTGATTATGTCTCTTTGATGCGAATCCTGTTGCCAGATTGATATACTCTTAAGCCAACTCCTATGATTGTTTTCCCGAATTTGTGGATTTAGTGCTTTTAAAAATATTTTAACATCACAATGGACCGGCAGATCAACATGTACATTTTTATTAAATTCTGATAAATCAATATCGATATGGATTTTCTTGGAATGAGGGGAATAAGTCTTCAAATTACCTGTAACCCTATCATCAAATCTCATGCCACAGGCAATAATAAGATCGGCTTCCTGAATGGCTCGATTTACCCATGCTTCACCATGCATGCCCATCATACCTAAAACTAAAGGGTGGCTATCTGGAACACTCCCAATTCCAAGGAGTGTTGTTGCAATTGGAACCCCACTTTTTTCAGATAATTCAATAATTTCAGAAGAGGCGCCGGAAAGCAGTACGCCATGACCAGCAAAAATGATTGGTTTTTTTGCATCATCAATCAGTTCAACTGCCGACTTAACTTGGTTTTCCAGTGGAGACTGTGGTAAATAATAACCAGGCAATTCAATTCTGGATGTGGGATATACGAATTCTATAGATTCATTTTGAACATCTTTTGGTATGTCAATAAGAACAGGTCCAGGGCGCCCGGTTTTAGCTACATAAAATGCCTCATGAATCGTTGATGCCAATTCTCTAATGTCCATAATCAGATAACTATGTTTTGTAATTGGCATGGCGATACCACTTATATCTATCTCCTGAAACGCATCAGAACCAATAACAGATCTTGAAACTTGACCTGTTATACAGACAATAGGGGAAGAGTCCATCATAGCTGTGGCTAAGCCTGTAATCATATTTGTAGCGCCAGGTCCAGATGTCGCTATGGCTACCCCCACTTTTCCACTGGCTCGAGCATATCCATCAGCCATATGTGTTGCTCCCTGTTCATGACGAGTAAGTACATGATGAATTTGATCTTTATATTTAGTGAGCGCATCATATGCCGGTAAAATGGCCCCGCCCGGATATCCAAATACAACAGACACTTTTTCTTGTAAAAGGCATTCCCAAATAATTTCTGCCCCAGTTAATACTTTTTTTGAAGTAGAATTACCCACTATTGAAGTACGGCTCCTGAATTTGCTGAAGTTACCATGCGAGTATAGCGTCCCAAATAGCCATGTTTAATTTTTTGCTTAAATGGTTTTAGATCTTTCATTCGTTTGCTAAACTCATTTTCGCTTATATTTAATTCGATTGTCCGATTAGGGATGTCGATTGATATCGAGTCACCTTCTTGAACGATAGCGATGGGACCTCCTGCAGCAGCTTCCGGTGAAATATGTCCCACACAGGCCCCCCGTGTCCCTCCAGAAAAACGTCCATCGGTAATAAGGGCGACAGAATCACCTAAACCCATGCCCATAATATTGCTGGTTGGAGCCAGCATTTCAGGCATGCCCGGTCCACCTTTAGGGCCCTCATATCGTATTACAACTATATCACCTGGCTGAACCTTTTCACCTAGAATACCTTTTGCTGCATCTTCCTGGGATTCATAAATACGTGCAGGACCGGTATGGACTTTCATATTTTCACATACTGCCGCAGTTTTGACAACTGAACCCTGCGGGGCAATATTGCCAAAAAGAACTGCCAAGCCGCCCTCTTTTGAAAAAGGGTTATCTACAGATCTAATAATTTCTGGTGAGAGATTCTTAGCCTCTGCAATTACTTCACCCAGATTAAAGCCCGAAACAGTTGGACGACTGAGATCTAACACATCTTGTTTAACTGAAAGTTCTTTTAAGATAGCTGATATACCACCAGCATTATTCACATCTTCCATATGGACAAATTTAGTAGCTGGACTAACTTTGCAGAGATAAGGTGTCTTGCAACTAATTTCATTAAGGTCCGCTAAATCAAATTTGATTTTAGCTTCATTGGCCACAGCTAAAGTATGCAGAACAGTATTGCTACTGCCACCCATAGCCATATCAAGGGCAAAGGCATTTAGTATGGATTCCTTGGTGACAATATCACGTGGCTTTAAATCATCATGAATCAGACGAACAATCGCTTCACCTGCTTTTTTTACTAAATCTAATCTCTTGGGATCTACGGCTAAAATTGAACCATTTCCAGGCAACGCCATACCTAATACTTCTAACAGGCAATTCATGGAATTGGCGGTAAACATTCCAGAACATGACCCGCAAGTTGGGCAGGCATTTTCTTCGAGTTCTTTTAACTCATCCGCTTTAATTTTTCCAGCCTGATGTTGGCCAACCCCTTCAAATACAGAGATCAAGTCCACCTTTTTGCCGCTACTTGTTACCCCGGCTTTCATAGGTCCACCGGATACAAAAATAGTTGGGATATTTATGCGCATTGCTGCCATAAGCATTCCAGGAACAATTTTATCACAATTAGATATACAAACTAGCCCATCAAGGCAATGGGCTTCAGCCACCGTTTCAATACTGTCAGCGATCAGCTCACGACTAGCCAATGAATAACGCATTCCGATATGACCCATGGCAATACCATCATCAACACCAATTGTATTGAATTCAAATGGTAGACCACCTGCTTCACGAATTGACTCTTTTGCGACTGTTCCAAATTTCTGAAGATGAACATGCCCAGGAATTAAATCAATATATGAATTGGCGACACCAATAAAAGGTAGGTCAAAATCTGAATCTTTACGAATAATTCCCGTTGCATGCAAAAGACTGCGGTGCGGTGCTCGTTCTATTCCTTTTTTTATTTGATCAGATCTCATTTATCTCTACATAACTCATTCAATGACAAAAATACAGTATCTATCTAAGTCAGTGATTGCATCTTGAATCAGGTATTAATATTTATTGGGTGAAATGTGAGTTTCACCTTGCCTAACACCTGATTTAAATATGCTTCTAAATAATCAGGTGATCGGCAAGGTGATCACTAGAATCAGTACGATTATAATAATCGAATACAAACTAGGAGATAACAGACTTACATATTGCAATATATTAATATTTCGATTATCGTAATGCATGCTTTATATATATTATTTCCATTATCTTAAGAAGCAGCATGAATAACTTCACCTACTCCCTGATTAAGGTTAAATTTAAATTTTTCTACATTAATCTTAGGCTCATGCCAAACACCATAATTCCCAGACATAATTAGTTTCTGAATATAGCTCTGAGTAAGTGCATCTGTAGAAATATTATCATAATATCTAATATCAATTTTGGCACCATTTCCTGTTATTGCACCTAATAATGCTGAAAGGAACGTTTGCCTATTTTCAGTATCAGTATTTATTTTACAGAAACCAGCCTCAATTAAACTCTCTATCTGGTCCCAGTCCGTACCTACGAATTCCTGCCATTTTGTAATTACACCGTTGGTATTTTTTAACATTTTTAATTTATCAACAGCATATTCTACAATATTTGGATAAAGTGTTGATGCACCGTGAGCAACAAAAACCAGCTCATCATTTATTTTATTTGCTAAACCAAGTAGTTCATGTGCAAGCGCAATATTCAGTTTAACTTTTTGACCGGGTTTCCCTTTATTAGGTCCATGCATCGTACCAATTGTTGGTGCTAACATAAGCACTCCAGTTTCATTCAAAAATTGCTCCAGTTCATCGGCGTTGGTATATGTTGAAAATTCAGACTTTGTATCTTCATCTTCTTCACCTGCCAACACTCCCAATTCACCTTCTACTGATAATCCCAATGGGTGAGCCATATTGACAACCTCACGTGTTAGATCGATATTGTCTTTTAATGGCATGGCTCTTTTATTGATGTGGTCGGTAGAGTTATCAGCCATAACACTTGTTAAATATCTTATGGAAGATTGCAAAACTTTTCGACCCGGCTCTGTGATATAATCACCATGATCCAAATGAGTTGCTATCTTTACCGATGTTCGGTGTGCTTTTTTCTCAATATATCCGGAAAGTAGTTCTAATGCAAAAGTCTGATCACCATCACCAATATGTTTAAGAGCAGAGTTTGAAAATGCTAGCAATCCTGAAGATCCTAATAATTCGCAGGCTTTGATCACAGCATTTATTCCTTGAAATGTAGTTACATTAAAAGCTGGAACAGCATAACGTGTAGATTTTGAATTTCCCTTTTCACCCCTTTTTGCTTTCAACAATAAGGTATGGGCATTGACCATATTGTCAGGAAATTTTCTATCTTTATTTAATATTATCATAATTGTAATTATATTGCACTTCTCTGCAATTAATTTACATATTATACATATATTAAAACAAGCATAATTTCGTTATCACAATATCATACTTCACAATATATATTAAAAGTATATTGTATATAAATACATATATTATGCAAATAGTTTGCATTTTTATATATTATTTATTATGAGTTTATTTCAGCCAGTGGTTTGCATTGCAGCTGCAATAGCATTAATGCTGAGGAAAATAGACTGCTGGAGGCTTTCTTTTTTCTTTGATTCGTTTTGTGAACGTTCAAGAAGCTCCACTTGGATCAAGTTAAGGACATCAGTAAAGGGATTTCGAAAACTGATAGATCGTTCTATGACCGGATTACGTTGCAAGAGTGCTTCATGTTCTGAAATTTTCAGATAAGCATCTTCAACCTTTTTGAATTCAATTTCTATGGTTTTAAAGAAATGATTCTCTCGGTTTAATTCATTATAACAATGGGATATTTGCAATCGACACCGCGCCATCTCAAAAGTAATATTCCTTAATAGTAATTGGAAAAAAGTAGAATGATTATATAATTTTCTTAATTGTATTAGCCCCTCATCCTTTTCTAACCAACATTCCAATGCTGATCCCATGCCGAACCAACCGGTAATATTTGTTCGAGTCTGAACCCATGAAAACACCCAAGGTATTGCACGTAGACTATCAAAATCAACTTCGGAATTATTATTGAGTTTTTTTCGAGATACAGGACGTGATGCCAATGGCAAATTTGATATATGATGGATCGGAGTACAATCAATAAAGAAATTCCAACAGGAATCAGAGAACACTTTGTCCCTGTAAACGGACATGGAATGGGCTGTGAGTTTCTTAATAATTTCCAACTCTTCTTTTGAATCATCTAGATTAGATTCAGCTAGTCCCACCAAAACCGCATTAGTAATCTGCTCTAAGTGGCGTTTGGCAATCCTATCCAAGGCATACCTATAGGAGATAACTTCGCCTTGTTCAGTCATGCGAATACGACCGTTACGACAACTCGCGGGATGAGCCAATATGGCCTTGTTAGAACGACCTCCTCCTCGGCTAACGGAGCCTCCCCGTCCATGGAACAGTCGAAAGTCCACACCATGATTTTCAAGTATTTTAGAAATTTTTCGTTGAGCAGATTGTAATGCCCAGTTGGCCATGCCAATACCACCATCCTTATTACTGTCTGAGTACCCTAACATGATCTCCTGAAATTCTCCCCGTGATTTAATATGGGCACGGATCAAGGGATTGGTCATAATATTTTCCATAAGCATGTTAACATTTTCAAGATCTTCTATAGTTTCAAACAAGGGAACCACATCTAAGGGTAAATGAACCTCGTCTTTAACAGTGGATAGTAGCCCAGTTTCAAAGGCTAGATAGAACACCTCCAAAATATCACTTTCAGAATGCGTCATACTAATAATGTATGATTGAATCGACTGAGAATCAATAAATAGCTCCGTGGCAATAGCTCGAAAGGTATGGATGAGCTCTTGTGTTTTATCAGAATATACCATCAAATCCTCATCAATATGTTTCTTACCGTCCTGAATTAGATATGTTAAGGCATTACACCTTTCCTCTTCATCTAATTCAAGATAGTCTATGGCAAGTGATGAGATGTTTAATATTTCACTAATGGCTCCTTCATGGATATCTGAATGCTGACGTATATCCATAGTCATTAAAGAGAAACCAAATGTACGAGCCTGAATAATAAGATTGTCCAAAACCGTGCTGTAAATTTGCGTATTACCAATAGATTCTATCGCCGTTTTAATTAACTCCAAATCGATGATAAATGCCTCTGCTGAATACTGCATATTTTTATTGATGGAGAGTGCATTTTGTGAAAGTTTTAGCTTTTCCTGAATGCAGATCACTTTTAGACGAAAAGGTTCCAATTGGCTTGTTAATTGTTGTACTTCATCCAATTCAATAAGTGTAAGATCATCTTGGATAGATGATAATAGTTCAGCAGGTATTATTGATTTACGGGCAGAAATACTCAACTCTTCTCGAAGCTCCTCTAATGCTGAAAAATATTTACGGAAAACACCTCTTCGCTGAATTCGAAATGCTTCCTGAGTGATATCTGAAGTTACAGAAGGATTACCGTCACGATCACCGCCAATCCAGGTTCTATATCTTAGAAATGTTGGGATATGAGGCACTTCCCCATAATACATCTGGAAGGCTGTTTTAAAATCACGATACAATGTAGGTATTGCATTCCAAATAGTTTCCTGACAGAAGTAAAGTCCATAGCGAACTTCATCTAGCACAGTAATTCGTTCAGTGCGTATTTCATCAGTTAGCAGCAGTAAATTTAATTGCTGTTTCATTTGTATTTTAACATCTTCCCGTTCACGGTTTCCCAATGTGCCGAAGAGGTATTTTTCCATTAGTTGAGTAATCAATTTCTGCTTATTCATTACCGACCGCCGCCGAGCCTCTGTTGGATGGGCAGTGAGAGTAGGTTGAATATCAAGCCGGTTCAAAAATGCAACAGCATCAGAATATGAAAAACCATCTTCAGCAAGTTTTTTCACTGCTTCAAAAATGGAATCTGGGCGAGGCATGGCTTTGGTGGCATCATTCCCACGGATGCGGTTGATCCGTGAAATCTCTAATAGTTCAGCCTGATTTAGCAGATGGAAGAAAATTGTGAGAATTTTTAAGACTTGGTCCAGCTCTTCTTGTTCCCAGAGGGTAAAATATTTTCGAGCATGGTCAGGATCAAAATCATCAGCATTAGTTTGGATTAATTCTGATAAAATAGGAATTAGTTTCGGAAATGCAGTATATTCATCACAATCTAACACTTCATCCATTAATTCAGCAATGCAGGTGACTGAAGTAGCCATAGATTGTGATAATTGGCATTCTTCAGAAAATGTGTGGACTAATTTTGCAAAGGTCATATTTTTAGCAACACCTGTCAAGATCATTAATAATAAATATCACAAGCACTAATAATTTGGCTTGGCTTAAGAAATTAGAATTGCGTGTAAGGTTCATATCCATACTACAAATGTATATATCCCTTATGAACTAGAAGTTCAGCAGTTAATATGGCACCGCCAGCAGCACCTCTTATAGTATTGTGGGAAAGCGCAACATAACGAATATCAAAGAACTTATCTTCAGCCAAACGGCCAACTGAAATAGCCATTCCCTTTCCCAAATTACAATCCATTCTGGGCTGCGGCCGGTTCTCTTCTTCAAAATAATAAATGGGGACTTCTGGAGCCATGGGGAATTGTTCAATCTGAGGAATTGATTTAAAGTTTTTCCAGATAGATTTAATCATATCTAATGATGGCTTCTTATTTTTAAAATTAATACTAACAACAGCAGTATGCCCATCAACCACAGGTACGCGTGTACAGATTGATGATATTTCTATTCTATCTGTATTCTCAATCCCTGATTCTGTTATTCTACCTAATATTTTTAATGGCTCTTTCTCTGTTTTTTCTTCTTCTCCACTAATAAATGGAATTACATTTTCTTTAAATTCCTGAGCTATCAAGACTTTTTTTCCTCCGCCGGAAAGGGCTTGGAGTGTTGTTACATGTACTTGGTCTACTGGAAATCCTGCTTCCTCCAAGGCCGTTAATGTAACTAAATATGTCTGAAGTGAGCAATTTGGTTTTACTGCAACAAAACCATTTTTGGGAAGACCTCGATTAGTTTGTTGGATCGGTATTATGTCAGCATGATCTGCATTAATTTCCGGGATAATCATCGGGACATCACTTGTCCAACGATTGGCAGAGCTATTACTGATAACAGGATAACCTTTTCCAGCATATTCAAATTCCAGATTACTCGTGTCATTTTTTATCGGCAAATCCATTGCTGAAAATATGCACTGAATGCCTACGGGGAATTCATCAAGATTTTGGACATCTCGAACCACCAGATTTTCAACAGAAGATGGTATTTTATCCGGCATCAGCCAATTGTCACCTACTGCTTCAATATATCTGTTTCCTGCAGAGCGAGGAGACGCAGCAACATCTACAACATCAAACCAGGGATGGTTGGATAGTAATCGTATATAATTTTGCCCCACCATTCCGGTGGCGCCTAATACACTTACATTAATATTATTTGTCACTTTATCCATCTACTAGGCATGATTGTATATCATAAAATACACCAGCGGCAGTAACAGATGCGCCAGCTCCATGGCCTTTGATCACCAGAGGCACATCATTATATCTATTGGATCTTAACACTATAAGATTCTCTCTCCCTTTCTGATTATAGAACGGACTTTCAGTAGAAACTTCTTCTAATCCGACCTTTGCCTTTTTTCCGTCCCAGGATCCAATATAACGTAATACTTTCTGCTTTGATCTGGCCTTGTCAAATCGCTTCAGAATAAGCTCATCAAAATCAGCCAATTCATTTATAAATTCATCTACCGATAGCTCTAGATTCAATCCATCTGGAATCAAGCTATCTACCGATATATCATTCAATTCTAATTTTACTCCTGCTTCCCGAGCTAATATTAATATTTTTCTGGCCACATCCATACCGCTTAAATCTTCACGGGGGTCAGGCTCAGTGTACCCTTTTCCCCTGGCATCCTTGATGAGCATACTGAATGGTTTTTTACCATCAAAAGTATTAAATAAATAACTCAGCGTTCCTGAAAGAACGCCTTCAATACTTAATATTTTGTCACCTGTTGCAGTAAGTCTCTGCAATGTACTAATTATTGGAAGTCCAGCTCCAACATTAGTTTCATATCGAAATTGTACATTATTATTTTGGGCTGTATTCCGAATCGAATGATAATAATCTAGGTCAAGGGTATTTGCGATTTTATTTGCAGTCACCACTGAAAAACCTCGACTTAAAATATTTACATATTCTTTTGAGATCGATTCACTGGCAGTGCAATCTACAAATATTTTTTGTTTCGATCCTTGCCCACCATTAGTACTGACAAAATCCTCAAGTTCAAATAGAATACCTGTTTTATTCAAATCATCCTTTGTGGTGACCAAATTTACCCTATCATTTCCAATAAGCATTTTTTTACTTGAGCCCAGAGCATGTACAGAAATCCTCTGAGGACTTTCTTTTCTAATAATATCCAGTAATTCACTGCCAACCGTTCCTACTCCCAACAGATAAATATCAGCAACATTATCATTTTTATCAAAATATTCAGAATGTAATACTTTTAGTGCTTGATTCACATCTTCATCATGCACAATAAAAGAGATATTGCGTTCCGATGATCCTTGTGCAATGGCAATTACGTTTATATTATTTTTCCCCAATGTACTAAATACACGGCCAGAAACACCCGATGTGTGACGCATCTCTTCACCAACTACGGCTATTAGTGATAGATTATTTTCTACTTTTATTTTATCGATATAATGATTTTTTAATTCAAGGCTAAATTCACTTTCAAGTGTCTTTACAGTTTTGGATATCCATTTTGGTTTAATAGCAAAACAAATGGAATGTTCACTAAAAGCTTGAGATACCAGAATGATATTGATATTTTCGTTTGCCAGTGAAGAAAATATTCGTCCAATTATACCTTTCATACCCACCATACCAGCACCTTGAAGACGGATCAGTGTTACATTAGACATGGAAGAAATAGCAACCACACTATTACCTTTTTTTGTTCGATCTTTAGAAATAATAGTACCCGTTTGATCAGGCTTAAATGTGTTCTTTATTACAATAGGTATATTTTTGTACAGCGCTGGTATCATGGTCGGAGGGAAAATAACTTTGGCTCCAGCGTGTGCTAATTCCATTGCTTCTTCATAGGTCAATTTATGTACAACTTCTGCTTGGCTAATAATATTAGGGTCAGCAGATAGGATACCATCCACATCTGTCCAGATTTCAATTATTTCAGCATTTAATGCCGCTCCAAATATAGCTGCCGTATAATCTGAACCGTTTCTACCTAAAGTTGTAGTTTCTCCAGAAACAGTGGCACCTAGAAAACCGGTTATAATTTGCGTACTTGTTATATTATTAAAATAATCGCGAATCTTATCGTATGAATCCTGATAATGCACATAGGCATACCCGAATTGGTCATCAGTTAGAACCACTTTTCTTGAATCTAACTGCTGAGAAGGCAAACCAATTTGGGATAAATAGCCTGCAAGTATTGTGGTAGATAGTAATTCGCCATAAGAGAGAATTTTATCAAGCAATTGGGTTGTGAGGTGTTTTTCTTTTGATATAACAGATAAATCGAATTTCAGGCCTCTAAAATACTCATCGATC
Source organism: Fidelibacterota bacterium (assembly GCA_030748955.1). Classification (GTDB taxonomy): domain Bacteria; phylum Fidelibacterota; class Marinisomatia; order SCGC-AAA003-L08; family D37C17; genus D37C17. The sequence goes on from JASMKZ010000003.1 coordinate 26,650, forward strand.
GTAGATACAATTTCATCTTTATCATTTATTAATAACTTAATTAAACATTTCTTATGTTTCTTGGTCAAAGCATCAAGGCTGGAATCAAAATGATTCCCTGCAGCTGCTGTTTCAGCCATGGTTTTCAATGAATTTGTAACACCAGATAAAGCAGACACTACTATACTAACTTCACTGCATTTTCTCGAATCTTTTATGATACTGGATACATGCCGGATTTTATCTGCATCAGCTATAGACGAACCACCAAACTTTAATATTTTCATAGACATATAAGAGCTATATTAATACTAATTTCAGATTACATTAATGACATGTACGGGCCTGTGTGTGCTACTCACAGACCCGTACTTGGAGAAACCAACATGAAGAACGTTATCCTATTGCTTTTGTCCCCGTTTCACCGGATCTAATGCGGATGCATTCGTCTATTGGAAGAACAAATATTTTACCGCGGCCTTTGTCACCATCCTTTTTAGCCACTGTAGTAATCGATTCAATTACAGCATCTACAAACTCATCATTAACCGCTATTTCCAGTCGTACCTTATTTAGCAATTTAATTTCATGGGCAACCCCTCTGTATACTTCCTGCAAGGGATATTCTACTCCCTGTCCCTTAGCATTGGTTACCGTAAATTTGTAGATTTTTCTCTTTAAGAGCTCTTCCTTAATTTCTGGAAGCTCTTCTGGTTGAATGACTGCAATAATTAATTTCATAATTGTCTCCTATTCTACTGTAAAGATTTGGAATCCAGCGTACGATTCTTCATTATGCTCACTAATATCAAGCCCAATTAATTCTTCTTCCTCAGTTACCCGTAATCCCATTACTTGCTTTACGATTTGAAAAATAATAATTGAACTTATTAAACAGAAAGCACCATATCCCAATACTCCAATTGCTTGGGTTAACACTGATTTCGAACTAAAAATACCAACGGCCAATGTGCCCCATATCCCGCATATTAAATGAACAGAAATAGCCCCTACTGGATCATCAATTTTAAGTTTATCCAACTGTATTACAGATATTACAACTATAATTCCAGCAATTAAACCTACTAAAACAGAATACATTGGGCTTATTAAATCAGCACCTGCAGTAATTCCAACTAAACCTGCTAGAGAACCATTTAATATCATGGATAGATCTGGTTTTTTTGATATAATTGTAGATGTAATCATCGCACCTATTACGCCTGCTGCTGCAGCTAGCGTTGTGGTTACAAATACAAGGGAAACTCCGCCCGGATCTGCTGAAAGCACAGAGCCACCATTAAACCCATACCAGCCAAACCAAAGTAAAAATACACCAATAGTTGCTAGTGGGAAATTATGTCCAAGAATAGGATTAATTTTCCCATTCTTCGTATATTTTCCTAAACGTGGCCCTAACGTGTATGCACCTACTAGGGCTGCCCAGCCGCCAACACTGTGCACTAATGTTGAACCTGCAAAATCATGAAAGCCCATAGCACTTAACCAACCTCCACCCCATTGCCATGATCCTGCAATTGGGTAGATAAGTGCGACATAAATTGTGGAAAATACCAAGAAACTATTTAGCTTGATTCTTTCCGCTACTGCACCTGATACAATGGTTGCTGCTGTTGCTGCAAACATGGCTTGGAAAATAAAATCAGTCCAATAAGTATAGGCACCGTCTGCATATCCTATTAATCCTGCGGCCCCTTCCGGCGCACTAATTCCGAAACCAGCAAAACCAAAATATCCATTAAAGTCACCCGGATACATTAGATTGAAGCCACAAGCAGCATACGTCAATATTCCAATAGCAACAATACTAACATTTTTAAACAGAATATTTACAGTGTTTTTTGATCTGGTAAGACCCGATTCCAGAGCTGCAAACCCCAGATGCATGATAAATACTAGAAAAGCTGATATCAACATCCATGTATTGTTAACAGTAAAAATGGCATCTGCTGCTGTCGGTCCACCTTCTGCAAAAAGCAGAGAGCCTGACAGGCACATCACCATTAATAATATGTATTTATTTTTCATTTTTCAATCTCCTATTAAAAGTTAACACCAAATACAAGAAATGATGTTTCCTGATTAGGATTTATAATGTATGATGCGGAGAAATTATCTCTGCTGGCAGATACACCAATACTCACGGGGGCAAATTCACCATCAGTAGAATAGGCGCCATTGCCTAATCCCAATGAAAACGCACCATATGTTAGCTCAAGGTAGGTTGAATTATCATCATCGCCACTCACATTAGCTGCCGCTAATACAGAAACAGGTCCTACATCGGCACCAGCACTAAGTTCAATAGTATGTTTATCTACATTCAAGAGTGAATCGGTTCCGGCATAAGCAGGAAAGAAATAATCTGTCACTGTTAGACCAACAGGGCCCACAGTGGTTGATGCATATAGATCACATTCATTTCCGCTCGCTTCAGTTACCATATTATCATCACCTTCATCATTTTGGGTCCCATCGAAATATAGACCTGGACTAATTGACCAAGATCCCCAGGCACCTACAGTAATTGGACCTACTGCTGTTTCAATGCCCGGCTGCACAGCGGCTGCATTTCCATAATCAGTTCCACGCCACACATAGCGGCTTACCACATCTGCTCCAATGGTCACCTCCCCGTATAACATAGATAATACCAATAATGAATACATAATTGATAAGGTAAAAACTCTCATTTTACTATCTCCTTTTATAATTTATGAATTATTTAATTTAGACTATTAACTATTTACAATTAATAATCAACTACATTATATTATTAAGCATATCTAATATAATGCAATATATATTTAGATTTATCTATCTATGTCCTTATTATTTTAGTATTATTATCATATATGCCTTATTATATTAGTTTGGCTATTTATAGATTTGAGGAGGTGCTTTCAGCGCTAGAAAAAGCAACCGGAAATAGAGGTTTTAAGCTGTTAGATTAGAATGAGCGTCTAATTATTTACTACTTAAATATATGCAAACTGGGTTAGGAAGGAAAAATTGGAGAGGTGGGTTTAGCTGCCAAGACAGTAATATCTAATAAGTTTTTGTTAATTGATTTAACTGATTATTAGATTAGGAAGGACGAACTGGAGAAGCGGGTTTAAGTGCTGCTCCAAAAGTAGGAGTAGAGTTCAGTTTGAAGCTATCTCGAATTCCTATCTTCATTATTTTTTTCAGATGCAGCCTTTAATGTTTTTCTATCACTACAATGGTCAAGACAATAGCTATGCTTATTGTTTGTAATTACAGCAGGCTTGTTGCACCGTGAACATGATACGTAAAATTTTCCATTTTTAACTAATCCTTTTTTAACATTTTTACCCTCAATAAAATGGAAATAGCAGTAGACATAGCTCACAAAAGAGAGGAGGAGAAGTCTACTGCTACAAATGAAAACAAATAACCATTTACCCTAACAGTTAAATAAGTTTTGCTCTCTAAGGATAAATGTAAGTACTTACTAACATACAATGCAATATATTTTTTATTTAAGAGACCTTAGAAAATTATCAATACCAATCTCTATGATTTGGTCAAAATCATATGTTTTAACTTCTCTTAATAGAAATACATTTTGTACAATATTAAAAAAACCAATACTATTTATTAAAAGTTTTACGGTAATATCGCTATTAACTTCTTTCCTGTACCCCCAATGCTTCTTACCATAGTCAACTATTTGCTCAATGGGTCCAGCTATTTGGCTCTCATATATAGCAGCATATTTAAAAAAGGTTTTTTTTCTGTACATCCCTATATATAAGAAAATTTTAAATAGCTTCCTTTGGAGTGGGTCAGATTTGATTGCTTTTGTAAAAAATTTAATTAACTCAGTCCTAAAATTTTCTTCACTATTAATATTAAGTGATTCAAAGCCAACAATCATTTTGAAAAACTTATCTGTAAGAATATCTAAAAGAGATTCTTTATTAGTGAAGTGCCTAAATAGAGTGACCTCAGCAACCCCAGATTCTTCTGCAATTTCCTTAGTTGAAATCTGTTGGAATGGCTTTTTATCAATTAAAGAAAGTGTACCATCAAGCAACTTATCTTTTGTTTCTTTAGACATTTAGTAATTTACAAACATCCATCAGAATAAGCGCCTAATTATTTACTACTGAGATACATACAAACTGGATTTGGAAGGAAAAATTGGAGAGGTAGGCTTAACTGTTGAGTATGATATTAACTAATACAACAATATCAAGTACATTTAGTTGTCCATCTTCATTTACATCACCTGCTACATCGTAGTCATTACTAAGTATCAGGTTTACTGTCATTACTATATCAATAACATTTATTATACCATCAGCATTCACATCACCTAATACGTTATCAGATTCAGAGAGTTCACATGAACCAAAATAGTAGGGCCCCAAAACCAAATCTGTGTTTGAAAAAGTGAACTGGCGGTCGCTCCATTGGCCAAATCCACATTCTGCAGGTAAATCTGGCTCCCAACCTGGACTATCCCAATAATCATAAAATCCATTCCTGAATTTATAGGTATAGGTGCCTGGGGATATTGAAACTGTTAACGACCAAATACCATTCCCTTGATCTGACATTAATAATCCTGAAGGGCCCGCTAATTGTGAATCTCCACCTGAAACATATACTCCTGTTCCGTCTACCTCTTCATATTGCATATCTACCAAGAAGGTAACTGTTGGGTCTATTGGTATATCAACACAATTCCCATTATCACATGTTTGGCCTTCATCACATATTATATCTGCGCATGAATCTTGATATTCATATACTCGCACATAATCAATCTCCATGGGACTTTCAGTGAAACCGGAAGCAATACTTGGCTCTATAGCAATATTTAATAATAAATACAGTTCGGAATCAAATGGCCATGTATCTGAATTATAATTAGCTGGATCATAGGTGTAATGAATATTTCCATCCACACTAAATATCATTTCCTGTGCAGACCAATCGATAGTGTATATATGGAATTGACTTGAAGCAGTTGATATATATTGACCTCCTAAATTGATTGTACCCCCGTAACTTGAAGGGGTATGAATGGCACTTTGAACATAATTTTGGTTAGATCCCCAGTGTTCCATAATATCTACTTCGCCACAAGCAGGCCAGGGGGTGGTTCCATAACCCTGAGTCTCCCAATACGCTCCTGGTTCGTTAATATTCTTTCCTAACATCCAAATTGCAGGCCAGGTGCCAAAACCTTGAGGTAGTTTTGCTCTAATTTCCACTTTCCCATAAGTGAACGCATATTTCGAGTTTAGCCTTGCTGAAGTATATTCTTTTGTGTGCCCCTGATCTGTATAGGTTTCCTTCTTGGCAACAATCTTTAAGGTGCCATTACTTACATACGAGTTGACTATACGGTCCGTATAATGTTGTACTTCACCATTATACCACCCCCCACCCAATGGTAACTGTGTTTGATGGAACCAATTTGCTGAATTAATTGCACCGTTACCGTCAAATTCATCAGACCAGACTAATTGCCAATCCTGAGCGTGTCCGAAACTAATAGCAAGAATAGAAACTAATAATGCATAATATTTTATTAAAGTCGTTAAAAACATTCAATTCCTGATTTTAAACTTTTTGTAGTAAAAAGTACTGCTATATACATTTTTATCATATTACCCTATAAAAAGACTTTATATGTTTAGTTACCTAAAATAATGTTAACAAGCTGAACAATATCAAGCACATTTAAAACACCATCCTGATTCATATCTCCAAATAAAATATAATCATCATCATTTAAAATAGTACTTACAAGGGAAACCACATCCAGAACGTTCAATAAACCATCACTATTCATATCCCCTAGCAGAAATTGCTCCGATTCTTCATTAGATATGCCTGGAGTTGGGCTTTCAAAAAACTGCCATTCATCCACACCATCTGATACTCTGCCGTAAGAGACATCTTCGGTTTGTGCATCAAATGAAAGACCATCTATTAAGTTTCCATATATATCATATAATCCGATATCTTCACCATCACTTGTTAGCTTGAAATTTGTATGAAGCGGACCATCTTCCTGATCGTTATCTGCCCAGATTAGTAAAAATCCCTCTCCTGATATTTCAATATTTGGGAATATCCACATATAAGGCTCACTCAAATTGTCTGTAAGTGAATATCCTGATAAATTTATTGTTTGCTCTGTATTATAATAGAGTTCAATCCAATCTTCATATTGACCCATCTCATCAGCAATAATGGTTCCATTATCAGCTAATAATTCATTAATTAGTATTATGGGAGGGTTGTTATCTTCAACAAAAACGGCAGTAAAATCTATATTGCTAGATAAAGTTAAAGTAAGCGTGGGCTCATATACAACGCCAGGCCCAGCCCAATGTGAAAAAATATACCCGGAATTTGGAACGGCTGTTAACTCAATTGGGACATCATTAAAATAGGTTGCTTCCCAAGGGTTTTCAGGAATTTCTTGATCAGAGGTATATATTCTACCTCCACCCTCAGGAGTGGATGAAACTGTTATAGTAGAGGATTCTGATAACCCAAAATATGAAGATAAATGATTGTATACATAATCATGGCGCAAATTCCCAAATTGTGTTATGGTATTTACATTTTGATACCATTGACTTATACTACCTCCCCATCTATCAATATGGTTTGGCATTTCATCTGAAATATTTACGACAGTATTTGCAATATGCTGATTAACATAATCTGGCTTAAAGCGTGTACTTAAATAAAAACAGAAATGATTAATAAACTGAATTTGGAACTCCTGGTTCTCCATTAAACTTCTAAATAAAAACGTCGACCAGGGAGGGTTAGGCCACCCCGGTCCATTAGCCTCTAAAGCAAATTGGAGAGTGTTATGCCCATACCATTCAACAAGCCCAAAACTAAAATCCGTATCATATAATATCCATTTCCACTTGCTGCCGGTAATTTGAGGTCTCCAAAATTTGATATTATTTCCAGGCCAATCAGTATTTGCAATAAAAATTTGTGCTATATAGTAATCAATGAAGTTGTTTATATCCATTTGTTCTTCAACAACCATGTAATTGTCCGGATTACTTAGCGGGTTATGCTCAATAAAACTTATCATATTCAAATAATCTTGATTATCCCCTTCAACAATTCCAGCATTGGCCTCTAGTTCATCTATCTCATCAGGGTCAACACCAGGATTATTATCAGCTAAAAACTCTTCATTTACTTTCTCTCTAATATTATGAATTCCCCAGTATTCTCCATTTATATACACTACGGCAGGCTTATATGCTTGATGATCAACCCCCGTATTATCCATTAGTCCAGTTGCCATACCATCTCTAAGCATTGAATTTGAACTCCAGTTTTCTCCACTATACCAATCATTCCCTGAGTTTCTAAGCACAATTGATTCAAACTCATGGATGTCTTTATCTGGGAATATCTGATAATTAATCTTATTTGATCCATATTCTGAGCGAGCGAAAATGGATAGTGATTTCTGAGCCATTGCACGGCTCCAACCACCAAAAATCTTTACTCCCGCATCTTGACTAAACCCCAACGTTCCATCTGTTTCAAAAAATTCTATATGAATGGGCCGCTCCCAATCTTCCCAGAAATTTGCTCCAAAAAATGGCATATCACTACTTGCATTATCACCTAAAACGTAAATCCCAATATCATTATCCCAAAAATTTTCAGGATTAGTTGACAAGGAAACAACTGGAAGATTTACCTCTTCATCAATTAAATATGTTTGTGTGGTTATTTTATTTTCTATGCAATCGGTGGAAACAGTAGCGGCTCTTAAAACAGCAGTTTGTTCAATCATTATTGGATTTTCATAAATGAATGAATCTATCGTTGGCTTAGAGCCGTCTAAAGTATAATATACAGGATGATCAGTAAGACTTGTAGAAATCTGCACCTCTACAGCTGTCAAATAAAACCCTCCATCATATGAAAAATCTGGATAATCACAAAATACATTATAACCTTCATCTCCATTTGATTCACCTGGTGTAGGCTCTGAAAAATACACCCAAGTCCCTGAGTCACCAAATTGGCGACCATATGAAATATCAGTGGGTATTACAATTGGATCTACAATATCTTCAGTTACACTTTCAATATTTGTTAATAAGATAGATTCACCGGAGGATGAAATTTTAAAATTTGTATGCAAATTAGATGATCCAAAATTAAGAATCTCTGCCGCTCCCTGAGCATCAACTGGAGCACTACTCATACCTAATGTTAAAAAGGGAATAAGGCTCATATCAGATGAAATAGCATCATAATTGTGAACCTGCATTGTTAATATATTCTCATCCTCCTGCAGAACATCCAAAAAAGAACCTACTTCAAATTTATCCGGCAATCCGCCACTGTAAATCTGGGCTTCATGCCATTCATTAGCACCCGTATTATAATTTGGAACAACCCCCGGTGTTCCAATATTAGCCCGTGCTATCTCAACCCCATTTATGTATGCTACAAAGGCATCATCATAATCAACATGTAAAACTATATCAAGTAGATTATCGAGAGATTCAATAGTAAAAGTTTTTCTCATAAATACTGACATAACTTGTGGAACCAAAGTTGCATCATCTCCATCTCCATACCCAAACCCGCTTGGACCAACCAACCAAGATGAATCTACAAAATCGATTTCCTTCCAATTACTTGGAGGCTCCTGAGTTCCAATAAAATAACTCCAACTATCACCCCAATCTATGACGGTCTCCCAATGCTGAATTAAATATTGATCTTCTCCTGAAGCAAAAACAAGTAAATATTCATTTGGATTAATATTAATATTTGGGAATATCCACTTAAATGGTTCCTCAATATCATCAGATAAACCATAGCCATCTAAATTAACAATAAAATCGTTAGTATTATATAATTCAATCCAATCAGGTGTATCACCATCTGATGTATAAATTGTATTTGAATTTGATGACATAATTTCATTAATATGGATCTGCGAAAATAAATCCGTAGAAATTATGATTAAAAATGCAAAAGCTAATATGTAGATATTCCTATTCATTCCTCCAGCATGTACGTATTCATTGTAATTTACACTTATTTACTCTATTATTTAAAGGCACTATTCCTCTTCTTGAAATAGTGTGATGCGTATCACAAAAGACACCTAAATGCTTATACGGAAAAAGGCTCTGGAGTGGTTTCCATATTTACTACTCTCAAAGTATGATATTAAGTAAAGCGTATTTATTGGTACACTTTAATCCAATCAATTATAAATTGAGATTTTCTAAAATCATCCTCCGGATCGCCTGGCCAAAACCCTCCTATAGCTTGATTTATAATTAAAAAATAATTGTTATCAAATGGCCATTTATCATCAAAATAATCTTTTTTATCAATTCTATGATATATATTGTTATCAATAAACCAAACCAGTGATTGTGAATTCCACTCCAATCCAAATGTATGAAATTCTATATCCATATTATCTATTATCATATTTCCACCTATTTGGGTGTTATTCATATGATTATACTTTTCAGAATGAATTGTACCATAGATAATATCTTCATTATTTACATGTTCCATAATATCGATTTCACCACAATTTGGCCAGCCATCAGTGTATATAGTTTCACTGAGCAGCCAGATTGCCGGCCATAGACCTTTTTGTCTTGGTATCTTTGCCCTAATTTCAAACCTCCCATATTTCCAACGGGACTTTCCGCTTGTATTTATTCTACCTGATGTATAATTAGCTGTGCCGTAGCTTTCTTTAATTCCCTGAATCACTAAATTATTTTTTTCTATATATATATTATCTTGCTTGTCAGTGTATGCTTGCAATTCATTATTCACCCATCCCGGGTCTCTAATTTCTATATTCCATTTATTTGTATCTAGACGACTCTCATTAAATTCCTCACTCCAAATAAGCTGATAATCACTTTTTAATATCCCAATATGAGTTAGATTACTTTTATAAGACATACAAGAAAGTAACAATAATAAAATGGAAAGTATTAATATTTTCATAAGTTCATTTACTATATGTCAAAGCGATTTTTCATGGCATTATACTGACAGACCTGTTTATTCCACTTTATGAATCTTTAGCATATTGGTAGTTCCACTCACGCCGGCAGATACACCAGCTGTAATAATAAATAAATCTCCTTTATCTACAAACTCTAGATCACTAAGTAAACTGCCCGTATTTTGAATCATTTCTTCAGTAGTGGAATAGGGCTCTACCAAGACGGGAGTAACTCCCCAGATCAAAGACAGCTGAGAACATACTTTTTCATTTGTGCATAAGGCAAATATTCTGGCTTTAGGCCTATACCGGGCCATTTTCATTGCAGTTAAACCCGATTCTGTCATGATAACAATATTATTAATCGACAAGTCATTGGATAAAATCATTGCAGCATGACAAATAGAGCCACGAAAATCTTGTATACGCCAACGTTCCTGATATATATAACGATTAAAATTTCGAGTATCTAAATCTTTATCTATTGAGCATGCAACTTCATCCATCATTTTTACAGATTCCACTGCATATTCACCCACTGTGGTTTCACCAGAGAGCATCATTGCATCCGCCCCATCATATATTGCATTGGCAATATCATTCACTTCCGCTCTAGTTGGATTTGGGCTATGAATCATTGTATCTAACATTTGTGTTGCAATGATAACCGGTTTTCTTTTCTGCAGACATTCATTTACAATTTTTTTCTGCAGTATAGGTAGTTCTTTAAGAGGCATCTCAACTCCTAAATCCCCCCGGGCAACCAAAATACCATCAAAAGAATCAATAATTACACCTAAATTATCAATGGCTTCCGGTTTTTCAATTTTGGCAATTACCGGGATTGATGCCCCCACTCTTTCTAATTCTTTATTTATTGTACCATAATCATTAGCTGATCGAACAAATGACATTGCCAGCCAATCTGCACCGAGTTCAACCGCCAACTTTAAATCTCTCTTATCTTTCTCAGTCAGTGAGGGCAAATCTAACTTGACACCGGGAAAGTTCACTCCTTTTCCAGATGAAATCTCTCCTGAATTATGCGCTGAGAGTTTTAAGGTATTATCTTCAACTTCTGCAATATCAAAGGATAAACTTCCATCATTTACCTTCACTGCTCCACCGGAAGAATGTGAAGTAAAAGACAAATCTATATTTAAAGGAATATCACAATTAGTACCGCCCAAAGTATAATGGTTCCCCTTCTTAATTGTAATACTACCATTTTTCAGTTTTCCAACTCTAATCTTAGGTCCACATAAATCAAATAAGATGGCAACAGTCCTACTATATTTCACTGCCTGATCTCTAATAAAATGAATATGCTTATCTAAACCAATCTTTTCATTGTAGTGGGACATATTAATCCGGGCAACATCCATTCCATTATCCATCAGCCCTGAAATAGTTTCCTGATTAAATGAAGAAGGGCCAAGTGTGGCTATAATTTTTGTTTTTCTCATTTTTTTCGCTTGACTCCTAATTAATAATTATTATTGATTCCTTATCTGACAATTAAATGGTTAGTTTATTAATGCTCACTTCAATTTTTCTGTTTAATGAACATCGCTGCACCCAGATGTGTAGAATTTAACTGATCTTTACTTGCCTTAATTTTAATGGAATGGTAGATAAATGATGGGCTGTACTCAGAGAGGACAGCCTCCATTGAACCTTTAAAATACGGAAATGCTCTCGATATCCCCCCACCCAAGGTAACAACAGCCGGATCTAGGAGGTTAACCAGATGGCTAATGACTAATCCCAGTTTATGCCCAAACTCTTGCCAGATATTTTGGGCTTTTACATTACCATCTTCAGCCATTTGAAATAGTTCTTTAGGAGATTTTACCTCTGAAAATTCTATTATTGATAATTTTTCGATGCCCTCTATGGAAATCTCATCTTCCCAGACGCCCCATTTTACTGGAGAAATACCATATTCAGCTCCCATGCCATGAGAACCGGTAAATACTCTCCCTTCTATGACAACTCCAACTCCTAGTCCCGAACCCAGGGTCAAGCCAGTAATTACACTTTCTTTGCGGTAATGTCTATACCACTCCCCCCATACAAAGAGATTCGCATCATTTTCTATTTTCACAGGAATACCCAGTTCAGATTCCATTAACCCCGCCAAATTTGTATTTTGCAGCATGGTTAAATTAGGGGTATCAAGAATCAGTCCTTTCCGGCTGTCCAATGGCCCCGGTGCAGATATGCCTAGGCCAACAATCTCATCCATACTGATATTATGTTCACTGTATAGCCTTTTAAGTTGATTGGTAAATCCAGAAATGAGGTCTGGCTTACTACCATATTCCTTTATATAAGACTCCATTGACATACCAACTTGATTGAAATCTAAATCAAACAAGGCAGAAGTAAAGGTGGTTCCGCCAATATCCATAGTGATAATATATTTTTTCTTATTCATAGTAAGAAAAATCGTAAGAATTATTATCTGCTTTTTCCATAGTCGATAGTATGATTATCAGTTAATATTGGAAATTGTGGTATCGGGCTCTGATATGCTGCATTTTGATTTGATACGTGCATAGGTATTGAAGTTAAATTAATCGAATTGAATAATTCAAGATTAATCTGGATGTTATCACTGTATTTATTAAATAGTTCCTTTATAATTGGATTTAAATATTCAATATCGCTGGTATTGGAAGATTTCGATTGTAATAATTTAGCACGTACACTAGTGGCAATAAAATGCTCTTTCCACATATCGACATATTGATTAATATATGGGTCATCATCATAGTTGAGCTCTAATGCTTCTTGTGTTAAGTAATAATTTCTAACCAGATCTGCAATTGCATTTTTAACTGCATCAGGAAATTCCGCTTTTGAGATTTTCTTTTTTCTAAAAACAAGAGGATGACTGTTTATTAAATTCTGCAAGTCAGACATTGTCCAATCTTTTCCATCTAGGTTAAATATTATTTCATTTTCATCGATATTCACGGAAGTGTATCCCCCACTTAGCACCAGATTATTTTCAGGCCAGATGGCTTTTTTGAATAATTCATTTTTTGAATTTTCAAATTGGAGCATCTCATAGTAGAGATTATTAATCAGCTTTGTAAATGAATTCTGACTAAATTTTAATGTTTTATTATTCATAACTGCATGTATATAATCTGCATACTGCTCAATATTTCTCAGCTGGGTAAGGTGTTCCTTAACCTTTCTTAGGTATTCTCGCTGACTGCCCTCGGAGAGTCTTCTTTCTGACCGCCAACCTTCAACACGCATGATGATAGATGTACCATCTTTAATATTCAGAGGGCCAATAATCTCATGTTTATCTAATCTATTTGAAAAGATTGCCCGGTGTAAACGATAATTATGCTCCGAAAAGAATGAAACATTTCGGCGGACTATTTCTCCGGCATCAAACATACTATTTATTATTTCTGCTGAATGGTTAAGATTCAGCAGTGTATCAGACACAACATCATTGGGCAATGTAATAAACGAGAGGTGGTATGTACGTTCAGCTGTTTTCAGGTAATTGTTTAATTCCTCACTACTTAGTGCATTAGACTGACTCTTAGCAAAGAAGAGCTTTTCCCGCATACTCTGTGTCTTCAGGCCATTAAGAAAATTGGAGATTGTATGTAGATTGAATAATGGCTCACCTTCAATAGCCAATAGCTTTTCAGCAATAAGAGAGTTTAGAACAATCTGTTTATGCACATTATTTCCCTTACTGCAATAATCGGGTCTTAATACATATTCGGCTCTTTGTATAAATTCATTTTTTAATATTATATGATTATCTATTTGGGCAAGAACAGAATTTTTAAAAGTAAATGGCTCACTTTTATTTGAAGTACAGCTATGAATAACTATTATAATGATGAGAAGGAGTGACTTATACATCATCCAGGGAATTGATTCTTATTAAAACGTGAGACTCAGGGTATAATTATGTGTATTATCAAACGTCCAAATGGTTCGATAACAATAATCCAGCTTAATGCCTTCACCACTTTTCAACTGATATTTCATACCTGCTCCAAAAGCCGGTCCGAATTCTCCGTCAACCATGAATATACCCTTTAATCCTGAACGCAGGTAAAATTTTGTTCTAGCGCTTGGAGCAAAGGTAAACTGAGAGCCCAGATTCAAGTACTCACTGTTATTATTTGAATGGATGGCATCCACAGCTAGAATTAATTCCGAAGTCTGGCTAACCCATGGTTTAGCTGATAGCCCAATACGGAACAGTAGAGGCAGTTCCCATCCCTGAGTTTTGAACTGACCTTCTACATTGCCATAATTACCATATTCTGAGGATATATCAATGGGGTTTAACAAATCAATTCCGCCATATTTTATTTTAGTGCCATAATTTGAAATGCTCATACCTATTCTAATACCATCTTTCTGGGCATCTGTCATTGAAAGAAAAGGTGTATTGATAAGAACCCCTAAATCAATGGCTGCAGCACCGGCACTACTATGCCATATTTTCGATGATATGTATTTCACGCTGGTGCCAAAAGAAAACCAGTTAACAAACTTTTTTGCATATGATAATCCAATAGAATATTCCTTTGGATGATAATATTCTCCAGTTCCATCCTGATTTTCAATGTTTGTCACTTCAATGCTCCCATAATCTAGATAGTTAAGGCTAATTCCGACGCTATTGGCATTATCAATCTTTATGGCAGATGCAATAATGTACCGATTGGTTTCTGCTATCCAGGGTTCATGAATTAACAGTAGTTCATTCTGATTGAGGTATACAATATTTGCAGGGTTCCAATAGATGGAGGTTACATCATGGGTCATACATACATAGGCCCCGCCCATGGCAGAAGCAGCACTGCCTACATCGATTTCAATAAAATTTGCAGATGTAGTTCCATTTCTATTCTGAGCAAATAAACTTGAGAAGATTATTATGGATGTAATAATTCTATACATATTAAACTACTACTTTATCACTCCAAACTTACCAACTTTTGACCCTACTGACCCTTCAGTGAAAGATTCAACATGGTACACATACATTCCAGCAGAGACTTCCAACCCCTCATTGGTGAGCAGGTCCCAGTATGCAATACCCTTATTTGTAGAATTAAATACATATATTTCATCTACTAGAACTCCGCTTATGGTATATATTTTTATCTTACATCTGGCTGGCAAGTGTGTGAACATTAATTTTCTTCGCTGATTAAGATCACTGTTTAATATTGCCTCTTCAAAGACATTGGTTCCCACGTATGGATTGGGTACAACCCTGATGTCATCTAAAGAATTATTTTCCACTTGAACGTTTATACTGTCCTGAAACGAGAATGTCTGAAAATGAAGCGTGTCAGTTGACCAGAATGGACGTTTAAACTCAATTGAATATACATCCCCCGGATCGGGGTAAGTACTCTCCAGTATCCCTCTAAAATCAATAACAAAACTAGTTCCCAGCCACTTTCCGTCATTATCAACCGAGCCCACCAATACAAGATCTTTTAATTTATCATATTCTCCATTGCCATCCTGATCATGAACAACAAGACTCGCATTGTGATTAAAAGACATATTTTTTACTTTAAAATCAAATATTGAATTCAAGAGTAATGCATTAGCATTAGGTGTTAGACCATTATGATCATAAATAAAATCAGATTGTAGTACTTTATCTTCAATATAAAGATTATCTGAACTTAAAAATGTAATCTCAAAGTCCCAAGGGACAATTTTTGATTCCCTGTGATCGATATAAGGGAAAGGTAAAATAATGATTTCTTTATCTGGTGAAAAAACTTCGTACCATCCTTGTGATTTAATGACTGCTGACTCAACATCCTGCACAATAGTCAACTGAAGCCCTTCAAAAATGTCTGTGATAATATCTTTTGATGTGTTGAGTGTCCAATAATCACTACCTGATTCAAAAATGATATTCTGATTTATGGACTTGGGGTCTCCTGCTTCGCTATACCCTCCTGTTTCACTGTATACAAGACTCAGGCTATCACCTGATCGGGAAAATATTTCAAATCCACTAGTTACAATCATAAGAGGCAAGGTATTACTATTATTGAACAATGTATCATTTTGGAAGGTGAGATAATAATCCATATTATCCTTGATTAAATCTTTAGCCATAATATTTACTGAAATCTCACCCGTTCCCAATAGGTCCTGATTGCTTACATTAATAGTTGGTTCAATAAAACTCGAAGAAGGTACACGGGGAATGACAACCGCCACATTGGGTCCAGATCCTACAACATATTCATTATCATCCAAATCGATGATCCAATTATTCTCTGAAGGCGGTATGCCATAAATCAACTCTTCTGTGGGAGCTAAACCATAATCGTATGCAACTAATGCATAATAATATGTTCTCCCATTTTGCACATCTGTATCAATAAAATGATGTTTGAGCCCACTATCATCTCCCATATAGTAACCGGTACCGAATACTGGAGCAAAGTTTGAAAAGCCTGTTACTCCGTCAATCTTATCACACTGAAATATTGGCAGATTAAACAGGTCATCTCCAAAACCATCTGTAATTAACTGAGAGTCTTTGAAATATTTATCTGTTGCTTTATATATTTTATAGCCTTCAAAATCATACTGAAGTGAATCAGGTAAAAACTGATCTCGTGATGATTCTGCAACATTATTCCATGACAAAATTACCTGACCATCTCCAGCTTCTGCATAGAGAGTGGGCATTCTAGGCGGTGTTGCAAAACGGTAATCCGTTTCATAAATAAGCTGGACCGTTGTTTTCAGTTGAAATAATGCCGGTGCATCAATTGAAGTCTCTCCAGGGGATCCTACGAGGGGGTCAAAGCTGTGAAGTTCTGCCATTGAAATACGCTCTGTCTGGCCTGATAAAAGTGAAAATGTGCCGGATGCAAAAAGTTCAACTAAGTTTGAAGGAGTAGCAGAATATTGAACAAGCACGGTATCTGCCATCATTTCATATAAAAGAGAATCGTTATAAAACCAGACGCCATTATTGCTGGGTAATTTGCCTCCTTCATCTATGGCAAACAGCTGAAATGTAGTCAAACCAATCATATCTGACTCTGAAATATCAGTTTCTCCAAAATTAGGTTCACATCCTCGGCCTTCTGCGCAGTCAGGCTCACCATTACATTCGCCTTCATCGGGACCACTGTAATTCAAGTCTCCTGGTCCTATACCATCTAACCCAACGTCATCATTAGGATTACATGAACCATCATCATTGATGGTACTACTAGTCCAATCCTGATCCTCATCTCCTGACCAATGAGCTTTAAGGTCCGATTCTTCCAGATTATAAAATTCTAAGAACTGATTTACATCAGAAATACCACCAAATGGATTTTCTTCCCAAAAACCTTTGTCGTAGCTCCTGCTTTCATCTACAAGACCATCCTCATCATTGTCAGTATTATCAGTGGATATACCTGGGCTTTCTAAAAATGCAAAGCCCATAATACCGGGGACAACTGTTCCAAGGCCAACACCATCAATATCCCATGAATATGATAAATCCAAATAGGTGTCAAAATATCCCACTTCATCTGTATTTCCATCTGATCCAATGGCATTATCCACCCAATATCCAAATGAGACCTCATTGATATCAAAATCAGATATATTGGTGATATTGTATTCAAAGAACAGTGCATTTTTCACCAGTGGATTATTCCATTGGAATCCACGTGTTTCCACACGAATTCCTAGACCACCCCAGGGTAGTCCCGAACCGGCAGAGGCATCACTCTGTATCAATTTACCAGGCCGAGGATAATATTTATAATCAGGCCCCTGAAGATTTTCCTGGTCCTGTGCATCGTTGGCAACAAAATAGGTTTCCAGGTCCGCATACTGAACCCCTTTACCAAAGCGTCCATCCCAAACACCTTTCCATTTTGTATCATTTCCAGAAGCAGGCCATCCTTGTGTCGGCCAACTACCCGGCTTATCACTCATAGCCGGTTCATCCTGATCCGGATTAAAATATCCAAATGGTGGATAAAATCCCCAGTCTAATGTATTTGAAGGGTTATGATCCATCTCTTCACGATAACTGGTCTGCAGAAAATAAACTTCATGCTTAGAAATACTTTGGTCTTCAATCTGCCCTAAATCATCAATAATAACCGTATCCACTGTTGTTGGATTATTATCATCCTGTATATACACCTTGGCTGCAATTAAAAGGCCAATACCATCCACCATTCTAGTGCCTGTTCCGTCATCAGGCCAAATGGATACATTGTCCAGTCCTCCAGGTGCCCAGTCTGATAATTCCGTGGTATTCTGGAAGTAGAGCAAGATTCGATTCCCATCCATATGCGATGCCCTAATTGCACTTGGGTCGCCGGCCAAATCATCTGGACCAGCATAGTCAGATTGACCTGTTAACAGGATGAGAAATATTAATAAGCTTACGTATTTACTGAAATATTTTCTCATTTATAACTGATAGCTAAATTCAGCTTTATCTGCCTTGGAGCAGAGTACATGGCAGGATTCTCATATTGATCGTATACATCCGTAAAGGTACTTCTGTACCCCAGAATTTCAGTTGAATTTACAATATTGCTATATGCCCTTCCTGTTTTTGGATACACCCAAATATCGTTTAATGTATCAAATAAATTATATATTGAGAATGACAGCCTGGCCTCTAAATCATTATTTTTCCATAAACGATAGTAGCCAGTAACATCAACACTGTAGTTGGCAGGCTTGTAATCATTGTTGGGAAGCAGGTTAATAAGTGCAGTGACAGATTGAGAAACGGGTTCAAAAGTATAAGGAGTCCCTGAATTATAATATGCTGTTGCTGTTAATCCAAAATCATCTCTATTATACGCCAATGTTGTATTAAAAGTATGCCTTTGATCCCAACTCATGGGAATCAGTTTTGAAACAGGGTCCTTATTCTCACCTTCACGATTAAAGGATTGAAGAGGTGTATCTGCATTCCCCCGAGTGTATTGAAGCGTATAATTGCAATAGATGGCAAGGGCATTAAAGTTAACATCATACTTTAATTCTAATCCCCTTACATTACCATAGTCTTTATTTGAGTAGAGACCATATTTCACCTGATTGTATGTCTTCAAAACTTTTGTACCAAGAAGATTATATATATCCCGATAAAACATATTTATTTCTAGCGCCATAAGAGCATTTAGTTTTTGCCATAATCCAATTTCATAGGTCACTGTTTTTTCAGCTTCAATATTGGGATTTCCCAAAACGGTTTCATAATCACCTGTAGGCACAATCCAGTTGTTATGAGCATACATTGAATACATTGGCGGCATTTGGAAAAAATGACCATAACTGAAATGAACAATTGCAGCATCAGCTACCTGGTATGCAATCCCCAGTCTGGGGCTCCAAAAGGAAAATTCATTAGCCACCAAACTATCTGATTGAGAAACATTACTAATGGTATTTGCAGGATTCCTGTAATCAGAAGGATAGTAGCAGTTGGGGTTGAAATAGTCATACCTTAAGCCCAGATTTATTACCATTTCATCATATTCTGCTTTATCCTGTATAAAAAAAGAAAATTCACTTGGATTAACATCAAAGATGTCATCATCGGGAGATTGAATTGAGTCTGGTTGAATATAGGCAGAATAGACCCCAACAAGGCTGGAGTCTGGATTTTCAATAATAAGATACTCTTTGTTATTAATTTTATAATCAGAATAGTCAAGACCCGTTTTCAAACTATGGTTCCTATTCAATTGCATATTTAGTTTAATGCTTGATGTATGTTCCGTGGTCGTTCTACGGGTATGAGATTTGTCCATCCCCCCTGTTGAAAAACCCGGTACACCTGCAGAATAATTATCTGATATATAGCCCGTGCTATAGGGGTTTTTAAATAAGTAGCGCCCATAATAGTTTGACGTATATGAATGCTTCCCTTCAATAAAAAAAGAGCGGGTGATCATATAGTTCCACTGCATAGCCGTTAAGGAGTTACTGCTTTCACTTTTTGGTAAACCAAAAGGATTATATTTATAGTAATGATTATACTCAATCCAATTATTTTTATTCCTTGAATGCAATATGGAAAAACGAAGATCATCAATAATGTGAAATGTAATTTTGCTAAACAGAGAGGAATTTTTTGTTGCATTCAAGGGTACAAATATGTCTGAAGGAGTTCCAATATGGTATCCAATATCTACACCTGGTATAAATATTGTATTTTTATATGGGTTATTCATATCAGTGGTGTTTTCATAATAATCACCCAGCGCAATGCACTGAGTTTTACTCATTTTTTCTCTGACTGTATAATTCTCAATAAATGTTCCACTTAATTCTCTTTCACAATAGAGTTGATTATGGGTTGGAATGATACCTTGATTAAATGAACATACCGACAGTAAAATCTCACATTCTCCATATTCATTGACGCATACGGATTCATCAAATATATAATGATTTTCTTCATCCAAAATAGCTACACCCTTGCTACTCATACAGTGGGATTCCATTTCATGTTCCCCCGTATGTTCAGATAGCCAACTGCTAGATGAGTCGCTGAGATAATTGCTCTTATCGGTTGGATTAAAGTAATGTAGCCCATTTAAGTGATTATAGTTATCTTCTAACCTGTAATTAACAAAAAAGTTAACTTTACCTTTGATGATTGGGCCACTGAGCTGAAAACGATAATCTAGGCTTCTATTCTCATCAAGCTGATCTATTCCCGGAAAAACTTCAACGTTTGACGTAATATAATTTGCATATCCGGATTGCAGAGAGGTCTTAAATTCGTCACCACCAGATTTAGTTACCTGGTTAACAACGCCACTCATTGCTTTGCCATACTCTGCATTGAATGTGCCGGTAATTACCTCCAATTCGCTGACTGAGCCAGTTTCAAGCTCTGTCGTGCTAGATGAACCACCATATACCTCATCAACTTTAATGCCGTCAACAAGGTAGGTAACTTCTGTACTGCGCCCACCCCTGAAATGGCCTGCTACAATACCCGCCTGCATACCTATAATTTGCCCAATGTTTTCAACTGGCATAATATCAATTTGATCAGAGGATATATTCTTTACTGAACTGGTTTGATCTTTTTTAATTGAAACCTGGTCTGCCTTTACCACTACCACATCACCTTCCAATACTGATGGAGCCATCTTAAGGGTTAATGGAGTAGTACGGTTAACCGAAACCCGTACTTCTTCAATCATTGCGTTCTTATACCCAATCATACTTAGAGAAAGATTGTATGAGCCAGGCGGGAGATTAAGAAGAAAAAAATCTCCATTTATATCCGTGGCTGTCCCCAGATTAGTTCCAAGGAGCATAATATTCACTCCGATTAAAGCCTCTGAAGTTTCCACATCAGATATTTTACCTGTAATCTTGCCAGTAGTCTGAGATAGACAAACTGTTGTAATTAGATTACTCAAAAAAAACAATGTTAATATTCTTAATTTCATTAATCTGAACTCAAATAAATATCATTCTATTCATTATTACAATGACTTGCTCATAAAAATACTTTAATCACATGGCTGCTTATATACTTTAACATAATCAACAATGAACTCAACGGGGAATATTTCAGGTGATACTGTTCCTCCCCAGGTGCCCCCAATTGCTAAATTTATCAATAAATTAAATTTCTGATCAAATGGCCACAGTTCAAAGCCAGAGCCAAGATTATCATATGTTAATATTATCTGTCCATCAACAAAAAATATAATTTTGTCTTTCCTCCAAATCATTGAATAGATATGTGAGGTGCTAATATCTCCTACAGTTTTAGATTTTGTCTGTGACTGCGGCATACCATCATTATCAGGATGATTTGGATCAAAATTTGTATTATAAATAGCATTATGAATAGATGAATGTACATTATTTGGGTCTTTACCAACATATTCCATAATATCTATTTCCCCGCTTGCAGGCCACTCCCCGTAAATATTTTCAGTAGGCAGCATCCAGATAGCAGGCCAGGTTCCTTCTCCAAGTGGCAGCTGCGCTTTGACTTCTACTTTAGCATATTGCCAATCTCCTTTATGCTTTGTAGTTATTCTGCCAGAGGTATAAAGTGCATCAGCTACACCATTATCATCAGGGTCATATGTTTCTCTGAGTGCTCGAATGTGTAATTTACCATCTGCCAGATAAATATTATCAATTTCATCTGTGTAAGCCTGCTTTTCTTCGTTAAATGCCCCAGCTGGCCATTTTTCAATATTCCATTTATCAAGATCCAATTCATCACCATCAAATTCGTCTTGCCAGACCAGTTCGTATTCTACATATGAGTCGCCTCCACACACACCACAATCATCTTCTACAGCACTGCCACCACATTCACCACTACAATCTAAGACTGCATCACCATCACATTCTCCTGTGCAGTCTACAATTGCATCACCTCCACACTTGCCCTCACAATCACGACAATCATCCTTGCAATTGTTAGCAACAACCCAGTCACCGCAATTTCCACATACGTCAGTAATATTACTCCCGCCGCACTGCCCTGCACAGTCTTCTCTTCTCCCATCGCAGTCACATCTACCTTCCTGAATACCTGTACAGCCGCATTCATATATTGCCCCTAGTCCATTGCAAATGCCACATTCATCGAATATTCCCGAAGGGCAGGAGCAACCAAAGAGATCATAAACATTTCCATCACAAATACCACAAATATCCTCAACTGCATTGCCACCGCAAACTCCTGAACAATCAAGTCCATTTTCATCTAAATTATTACCAGTTGCTATGCAATTTCCATCACAGTCATAATTACTATCTAAGATTCCATCATCATCCATATCAAATATGGTCCCATCACACACGCCACATTCATCTACAACAGCAGAGCCGCCGCATTCACCGGCACAATCAACATCAACAAGGCAGTTATCATCACAGTCATAGTTCTCTTCAGCAAATTCACAGCTATCATCATCCAAATTTGCACTTACATCAAAGTTACATGCCGTTTTTTTTGTACATCCAGGGACTTCACTGATCTGCGGATTGTTACAATAAATACACAGCAGCAGAAAAATGATTATATAGAAGGTTTTATACATTTAGGGGAAGTAATTTATTCTCATATAAAATTTTAAACATAAATTAATATTATTATTATCCAAAAAGTACATGTAAAAATAGTAAGGCCAGTCCATACCAATATATTTTTCCGTGGTAATTTTAACTTACTAGAACCTAGTATATTAATTATACTACTTTTCAACATTATTGTAGAATTATCATGTGTGCATTAACCGGATAAGATCAACCACCCTGTTTGAATATCCCCATTCATTGTCATACCAATTTATAGTACGAACATATTTTTCAGAAATAACCTTTGTACATTTACTATCATAGATAGATGAGTAGGGATTCCCAATAATATCAGATGAAACAATATGGCTGTCTGAATAATAAAGTATATTTTTCATACGTTCGGTTTCAGATGCCACTTTAACTGCATCATGAATGTCTTGAATAGTTACTTTTTTCTCTAATTCTATAAATAAATCAACGACAGATCCGTCTGGAACTGGTACTCTGGATGCTATACCATCTAGTTTGCCATTTAGCTGTGGCAAAACCATACCAACGGCTCTGGCTGCACCGGTTGACGTTGGTATAATATTTTCTGCTGCAGCACGGCTTCTCCTTAAGTCTGAATGAGGCACATCTGCTAAGCGCTGATCATTTGTGTAGGCATGAACTGTATTCATCACTCCCTGCTTAATCCCAAATGATTCATCTAATATTTTTGCCATGGGAGCAAGGCAATTGGTTGTACAACTTGCATTTGATACAATCCTATGCTCCTTCTTCAGGGTATCTTCATTTACACCTATAACAACAGTATTGTCTATTGTATCTTTTGCAGGTACAGTGAGTATTACTTTGCGCGCACCAGCTTTTAAATGAGTTTCCAGTGCAGAGCAACTTCTAAAAACACCCGTTGACTCTATGACTATGTCAATATTCAAATCTTCCCAAGGCAAATTAGCGGGATCTATTTCACTGAGCATTTGAATAGATTCATTATCTGTATGCAGCATATCCTTTTCAATATTCACATTGCCGCTGAATCTTCCCATAATGGTATCATATTTCAATAGATATGCTAATGATTCCTGATCACTTAAGTCATTAATTGCAATAACTTCTATATCTTTATTTTGATCAAGTATTCGAAATACAGACCGTCCGATTCTTCCAAATCCATTTATAGCTACTCTCATTTATTTAAACCCTTCAAGTTTACTGTATGCTTTGATAACATCTAATATACGCATGGCATGACAATGCCCATTATCGTACCAGGCTAATACTTTTACAATACTATTTCCACCTTTCATAGTGGCCTTAACATCAAATACCAAAGATCTTGGGTCTCCAATTATATCACTTGATACAATGGGATCATTGGTTATCCCTATAATATCAGGATATAACTCTGACGCTGCTATAATGGCACTGTTCACATCTTCAATGCCAACTTTATCATCCTCAAAAGCAATTGATAAATCCAGCATTGAGCCTTTTTGCACCGGTACGTTTAATGCATTGCAATTGATTTTATCATTTAATTCAGAGAATAATTTTATTATCCATTTTTCAGCTTCACTACTATTAGGGATAATATTTTCAGATGCTGATCGACTACATCTAAAATCAGCTCCAACAGTATCCTGAAGCGATTGATCACTAGTATATGAGTGAATAGTAGTCATATTGACAGCATTAATGCCAAAAGGTAGTAGTGAATTAAGCAAATGTGCCAACGCATTTAATGTTGATGAACCTGCAGATATTTTTCTATCTTGAAGCTTGATAGAGTCTTGGTTTATACCAAAAATAACCAGACGATCAATACTTTCGCTTGGGAGTGTAGAAACAATGACTCTCTTGGCCCCGGCATTCAGGTGACTATCCAGATATTCAGGACTATTAAATTTCCCCGTTGCATCAACAACAAAATCAACATCAAATAAATCCCATGTCATCTCCCCAGGAGTAAATGCACTTAATATGCGGGAACGATAATTATTATTTATTAGATAGTTATTATCTAATGATACATTTTTGGTATTTTCAAATTCTGTTTTAAGCAAATATTCAAGTATTTCAGGGTCTCCAATATCACTTATAGCAGAAATTTCGATATCATTATTCTTTAAAGATTCACTATATAGTTTTCTCCCAATATTCCCAAATCCCATAAGTCCTAGTTTTATTGTCATACGTATCCTTTAGCGGTTTTATATAATAATTATTTTCATTATATTGAAATTTATTATTATATTATTGATAACGAACCCTTAAATATAATCACAATTAAATATTAAAAACACTAATTAATTATATGAAATGCACGCTAAAAGATTTAGCCCGTGAAACAGGATTTTCCGTCTCAACTGTGTCACGCTTTCTCTGTGGTAAAAGGCGTTATTATAATCAAAAAGAAAAGTTGATTTTTGATACAGCAAATAAATATAATTACCCATATATTCAAAACTTTTATAATAATGGAATAAAATTAAAAATATCTCTAATAACCACTATTCGAAAGGGTGAATTCTTTTCAGCATTACTATCAGATTTTCATCTAGCGGCAAAGAAAAGTAATTGTGATATTGAAGTAATAGATATTGAAAAAGATGATTTTATATACAATAAAATAGGATACTTTGCTGAGAATAAAGATGGATTATGCATATTATTCCCCGATTTAAATAAAGAAGATTGCAACATAATAGAATCCTATACCAATAAGATCCCTATTTTATCACTTTCTCCAATTATAGATGCTTCCGTTAATACAATTACTTTTGATAATTATAAAGGTGGTTACCTCGCCGCAAAAAACTTAAAAGAGCTGGGTTATGAGAATATTGGAATAATTTCAGGCGATGATACTGTATTTGAAGCAGTTCAAAGAAGAAATGGATTTATAGATTATCTCGCATCTAATAACATGAAATGTCAATGGGAATTTAAAGGCGACTATTCATTGGAATCAGGCAACAAAGCCTTTATAGATTTCCATAGCAAGAAGTTAAGTAATATAGGTATTTTTGGAGTGAATGATTATATGTGCTTTGGATTTATGAAATTGGCATTATTATCAGGCATCAATATTCCGGAAAAATTATCAATTATAGGATTTGACAATACGCCATTTTGCAATAATACAATACCAGAATTATCATCCATATCTACTGACTTTATTGAACTTGGAAAAAGATCCCTATCATCCCTTGAAAAATCTTTTATTAATTATAATAAAACCGAACTTTTCACAAATTTAGTCCCAGTGGAACTTATAGAAAGATCCAGCACAAGAGACTTAATAAAATGAAAAGCATTCTTTTCATCTTCCTTTCATGTATTTTTGCAAACCTTCCATATCATAGCAACGCAGTCTGCTATGGCCCTTTTAGAGATGGGCAGAGCCCTGGAGGCATTGACCCAACAGAAAAACAATTAACAGAAGATCTTAGAATTTTATCAAAATATTGGTCCGCTTTCAGGATGTACGGCAGCAGAGGAAGCACCGAGAAAGTTCTTAAAATAATAGAAAGTGAAAAAATAACTATAAAACTATTTTTAGGTGCATGGATAGCCAATGAAACTAAAGACTCAACGGCATCTGTATCCAATATGAAAGAACTTAATAAGACAATAGAATTGGCAAATAAATACCCTGAAATTGTTGAGGCAATAATTATTGGCAATGAAACACAGGTTTTCTGGTCATGGAATAGAGTTAACTATAATACATTGAAAAAATATATACGATATGTTAAATCAAAAACTAAACAACCAATAACTACGGCAGATGATTTCAATTTCTGGAACAAGCCTGAGGGGTTAGAACTGGGATCAGAAGTTGACTTTATCATGGTTCATATTCATCCATTGTGGGCAGGTGCTCTGCTGAATGATGCGCTTCCTTTTGTTTCAAGAATTTATGATGAAATAAGTGTTCTATACCCTGATAAACAAATAGTAATAGGAGAAACAGGATGGGCTACTTCGGTGCATACTGAAGGCGAGCAGTCAGAGCTAATAAATGGAATCGCAGGCATCAAAGAGCAATTAATATTTTATAATTCAATAAATGACTGGTCAAGGGAAAACGGTGTCCTGTCATTCTTTTTTGAAGCTTTTGATGAAAAATGGAAAGGTGGTGAGCATCCTAATGAAGTAGAAAAACATTGGGGCTTAATTTATTCGGATAGAAAACCAAAGCATAATCTCAAAAAATGAAACTTATTTTCAAATATATTCCTTATGCTATCGTAGGAATATTTGCTTTTCAACAATGTGCAGACTCTACAACTAAAAAGAACTACAAAGGACTTGTTGTATCACAGGAGCAACAAGCTTCATGGATCCGGAATTTTAATCCCTTAACCCCCGGGGGATCTGCAAGGTGGCCAACAGCAGCAGGTATCTATGAACCCTTAATGATCTATAATTCCATGAAAGGAAAATATATCCCTTGGCTGGCAGTTAAACATGAATGGAATGTAAGAAATGACATATTAATATTGGATATAAGAAAAGATGTCAGCTGGTCAGATAGTCAACCATTTTCAGGAAAGGATGTTTTATTTACTTTTAATTTGCTTAAGGAATTTCCTGCATTTGATATACGAGCCTTATGGTCATATCTGGAAAGTGTGAAACTATTAAATGAATACGAAGTGGAATTTACGTTCTCTTCTATTTACGTACCTGGCTTAGATGCCATTGTAGGTCAAACCATTGTTCCAGAGCATATATGGTCAAAAGTAGAAGATCCAATTAAGTTTACTAACCCAGACCCAGTAGGCACAGGCCCCTATACTGAAATATTAAAGTTTCAAAATCAAGTATGGGAACTAGGGAAAAACCCAAATTACTGGCAACCGGGAAAACCCAAAGTAGAAAAACTTACCTTTCCCGCTTTCCCTACTAATGTCCAGGCTACGTATGCACTAATAAATGGAGAGGTAGACTGGGCTGGTAATTTTATCCCCGCAATTGATCGTATTTTTGTTGATAAGAATCCAGAGAATCATCATTATTGGTTTCCACGTTCAGGTGGATCAATATTTTTATATCCAAATACTACAAAAAAACATTTAAACAATAAAGCATTCAGGAAGGCTATCAGCTATTCGATTGATAGAGAGTTGATTGCTAAAGTCGCCATGTATGATTATACAGTTCCTGCAGATATAACGGCACTGTCTGAAGGGATGTCAAGATGGAGAGAGAATAAAAAACGAAACGAAAACTGGAATAAATTCAATCGTGATAAAGCAATAAGTCTTTTAGATAGCTTGAAATATTCATTTTCAAAAGATAAAACTTCATATGACAATAATGAACTAGCTTTTGAGATTATTGTAGTGAGTGGCTGGTCAGATTGGATTCGTGCTGCACAAATAATTTCCAGAAACTTAAAAGCTATTGGAATTAATGCTTCAGTGCGTACCTATGATTTTGGTACTTGGTTCAGCAAGCTCCAAACAGGAGATTTTGACTTGGCAATTGCATGGGCTGAAAAAGGTAATACTCCTTATAATCTCTATAGAGGCCTCATGTCACAAAAATTAGTAAAACCAATTGATGAAACTTCATCTCTCAATTGGCACAGATATGGCAATGCGGAAATAGATGTTTTGTGCCAGCAATATGAGAAGACATCAGATCCAAAATTGATAAAAAATATTATATTTAAAATGCAGGATATCTTTATTGAAAATCTGCCTGCAATCCCATTATTCTCTGAACCAAGCTGGGGTGAATACAATACATCTAGGTTTACAAATTTCCCCAATGAGCAAAATCCTTACGCACAGCTTTCTCCGAATAATGTCCCCGAAAATCTCTTAGTCCTTATCGAACTAGAGCCTGTTAAATGAACACATCTGTACAATATTTATTAAAAAGACTCGGCATTTATACCATTGCAGGATGGGCTGCAGTTACGTTGAATTTTTTCATCCCCCGTATGATGCCGGGCGACCCCGTTTCTGTAATGTTTGCAAGCTTTAGAGGAAAATTAAAACCAGAAGCAATAGAAGCTCTAAAGCAAACATTTGGCTTTACAGATGAACCACTCCTTAATAAATATATTAATTATTTGAGTCATTTATTGAAAGGGGATCTTGGTATATCGACGGCTTATTTCCCTGAAAAGGTTTCATCCATTATATTGTCCGGTTTGGGATGGACACTATTATTAGTGGGTATTTCGCTTATAATATCATTTGTAATTGGCTCATTAATAGGTATGATTATTGCATGGAAAAGAGATGGAAAACTAGATTCTATTCTGCCTCCTAGTTTTTCTTTTATTAGTTCATTTCCATATTTTTTTACAGCAATGTTATTACTGTATTTTTTGGGCTTTAAATTAGGGTGGTTTCCAATAAGACATGCCTATAACTCAGATTTAATTCCAGGATTTAATATTGAATTTATAGTAAGCTGCCTACATCATGCTTTACTGCCTGCAAGCACACTGATTTTTATGGGAATAGGCGGCTGGATGCTCCAAATGAGAAATAATATGATAGGGACAATCTCCACAGACTATATTTCATTTGCCAAATCAAAAGGACTGTCTCAAAAGAGAATAATGATTTGGTATGCAGCTAAAAATGCGATTCTTCCAATTATTACAAGCTTTGGTATGGCAATAGGTTTTATTCTAAATGGTACGATATTGACAGAAATTATATTTTCATATCCTGGGCAAGGCTACATCCTATTTCAAGCAGTTCAAGCTCAAGATTTTCAATTAATGCAGGGAATATTTTTAACAATTACATTATCAGTACTTGCGGCTAATTGGTTAATTGATATTTTAGTTTTAATCTTAGATCCACGTACAAGAAAATGAATAGAACCTGGTATAATAGAATTTGGATTAATAATAAAGCCCGTTTGGGTATTATTATTGTAAGTATTTTCATAATAATTGCAGCCATAGGCCCTATCTTTTTTGAAGATCCAAACGCATATATTGACACACCATTATTGGAACCTTCATTTGTGCATCTATTTGGAACGACAGGACAGGGTCAGGATGTATTTGCACAGACTATCGCTGGAGCGAGGTCAACATTATTTATTGGATTTGGCACAGGAATTCTAGTTGTTTTACTTGGCTTAATAGTGGGTTCACTGTCTGGATATTTTGGAAGAAGAGTTGACAATGTATTATCGCTGATAATTAATATTTTCTTATTGATGCCTGGTTTACCTTTAATGGTCATAATTGCAGCCTGGCTTCCACCTGGTCCTTTTAGTATAATGGGGGTTTTAGTTTTTACCGGATGGGCATGGAATGCAAGGGTTCTTAGATCGCAGGTTCTTTCATTAAGAGAAAGGGATTTTGTAAATGCCTCAGTTGTTAGTGGAGAATCAAATATAAAAGTCATCATTTATCAAATATGGCCTCAAATGTTATCGCTAATAATGGCATCTTTTATCGGAGCTACAGTATATGCTATAGGCGCACAAGTTGGCTTAGAGTTTTTAGGACTAGGTGATGTTGATAAAGTAACCTGGGGCAATAACCTGTATTGGGCTACAAATGATCTTGCCCTTTTAACTGGTTCCTGGTGGACATTTGTACCAACAGGTTTATGTATTGCCCTGGTCAGTTTTGGACTGACTTTAATTAATTATGGGATTGATGAAATTTCTAATCCCCGCTTATTATCAGAAAGAATTGTTAAATCAAGATTGCCTAACTTATTTAATCGAAATGGTTCTACACCTGTAGCAAGGAAGCTTTTTGGAAAATAAGATTTTAGATATCAATAAATTGAATGTTGATTACCTTACGGAAAGATCATCAATAAATGCGGTAAGAGATTTTTCCATGCATATTAATGAAAATGAAATTTTTGGACTTGTTGGAGAGTCTGGAAGTGGCAAGTCAACCGTCATCAAATCAATTCTACGCATTTTACCCGCACCTGGAGTTATTACCAAAGGAGAAATCAGGTATAATAATCAAGATATTTTAGAATTTGACGAGTCAAAACTATCTTCCTTGCGGTGGAGTCATATTTCAGTTGTGAAGCAAAAAGCTTTAAACTCACTGAATCCATTATTGAAGATTAAGGAACAGATAATTGACACAATGCAAGCCCATGAACAGATAAGAACCAAGGATGCCATACAAAGATGCAATGCGCTTATGGATCTTGTAGAAATTGACAGAAACTATCTTAACAGCTATCCGCATGAATTATCGGGAGGAATGAGGCAGAGAGTTGTCATTGCCATAGCCCTAGCATTAAAACCTAAATTGATTATTATGGATGAGCCTACCACTGCGTTGGATGTAGTGATTGAAAAAGAGATTATATTAAAAATATTGGATTTGAAATCTCAATTGGGCTTTTCTCTTCTATTTATAACTCATGATTTAAATCTTATTCTGGGGTTTGCTGATAGGGTTGGTGTGATGCTAGAGGGAGAATTAGTTGATATAGATTCAGCTGAAATAATAAAATCTGGAGGGAATAATGCGTATACAAAAAAGCTTATCAATTCTATTCCTGACCTTTCAAACTATAACCAATCCAAGACAAATAAAAATGAACCCGAGCTGATACATGTTAAGAATTTAATAAAATCCTACAGTAGACACTCAAGTATTTTTTCTTCAGATAAATTCCATGCAGTAGATGGGGTATCATTTAATGTTAATAAGAATGAAATTGTAGGGCTTGTTGGAGAGTCTGGAAGTGGTAAATCAACTATTTCTAAAATACTGACTAAATTAATTGATTTTGATGGTGGACAACTATTGTTCAATGGAGAGGATGTAAGTGGTATAACAAAAAGTAAAGATCTACTTGCTTATCGAAAAAAGGTCCAGATGATTTTTCAGGACCCATTTGCATCTTTAAATTCTATACACACTGTATATCACCATCTATCACGTCCTATTCTCATCCATAGACTCTATAATAAACATTCAAAGAAAGAGCGCGATGAAATGGTTTTAAAAGAGAGTATAGATATTTTAAAAGAAGTGAACCTTTCACCGCCTGAAGAATTTTTATATAAGTTTCCACATGAAATGTCAGGTGGCGAAAGGCAACGCATTGCCCTGGCAAGAGCGCTTCTTGTACAACCCCAAATAATCATTGCCGATGAACCTACATCCATGCTTGATATGTCAATACGTATGGAAATATTAGATTTGTTAAAAAGTCTTCAAGCTAAGAAAGGAATTTCTATACTATTTATAACACATGATATTGCTTCAGCTTGTTACTTGTCTAACAGATTGATCGTACTAAAAAATGGAAAAATAGTAGATTCCGGAGTTGTGAGTGAAATGATAAATAATCCAAAAGACAAGTATTCCAAGCTACTTATTGATTCATGTGAATCCGGCTGGTTTATTAATCAATAATATGATAATCAAAAAAAAGCCCTGCAGATGAAAGTAGGGCTTTTCTGTATTAGATTTATTTAAGGTAAGTTTTTTCAATACATATTATTTTTGGTAAATATTAATTTCATCTTTTAAAAACTTTTGGTACCATTTATATGAGCGTTTTGGAATTCTCTTTTGGGTATCAAAATCCACATGTATCAATCCAAAGCGATGATTGAGGCCTTCTGCCCATTCAAAATTATCCATCAACGACCAGCAGAAATATCCCTGTAGAGGCACTCCTTGATCAACAGCTTTTTTACAGGCATGAATGTGTGATTCTAAATATTCAATTCTTTTTACATCATTAATATCTTCCGTTTCTTGAATATCAGAATCATACGATGCGCCGTTTTCGGTAATAAATATACTTTTTGGCGAATAGTCCTTATTAATTCGGACTAGCAGCTCTTCTAGCCCCTGTGGGAAGACTTCCCAATCAAATTTTGTTTTCTCCCCTGGAACAATCTCCACAGGTAAATTTTTATGTTTTTCAGTTTTAGAACAACGAATTATTGCACGAGAATAATAATTAATTCCAAGAAAATCTGTAGGTTCAGAAATTACCTTAAAATCATCATCCTTGATAAAGTCTAAACCCTGTGTTAACTTGCCCTCATTTTTCCATGACTTTATAATATTTTCAGGATATTGATTGCCATACAGGGGTTCAAGGTACCAGGCATTGAAATATTCATCAAACAGCTGTGCAGCTTTTATATCAGCTTCACTTGATGATGCAGGATATGCCGGGTTTAAGTTAAGCGCAATACCCACTTTAGAATCCTTTGAATTTTCTCTAATTATAGGTACTGATAAACCATGTGATAAAAGTAAATGATGATTCACAGCAAGTGTTTTTTCAAGAGATTTATGTCCTGGAGCATGTGTACCTTCATTGTATCCTAAATACGCAATAATCCATGGTTCATTATGAGTAATCCAGTTTTTCACCCTGTCACCTAAATTATTAGTGATAATATCCACATAATCTAAAAAATACTCTATAGATTCTCTATCAACCCAACCACCTTTTTCCTGGAATTCTTGAGGAATATCCCAATGATTTAGGGTAACAAATGGATCAATATTTCTTGATAATAAATCATCAACCAACCTATCGTAATATTCTATACCCTTTGGGTTTTCTTGTTTCAAATCACTTTGAACCACTCGAGGCCATGATATTGAGAACCTATACGAATTTACTCCCAGCTTTTCAAGCAGATCAAAATCTTCTTTCCATAGATTATAATGATCACATGCAATCTCAGCATGTTCCGTATCTTTTATTTTTCCAGGAGTTTTAGCGAATCTATCCCAAATAGATTCGAGTTTACCATCAGCATCAATATTGCCCTCAATTTGAAAACTTGATGTGGCAGTGCCCCATTTGAATCGGGGGTTGAAATCACGTTTTTTCATATCTTTTATTTTATACATTAGATAACTTATTATTTATTTGATTAGCATGATCTTTTGATTATAGACTTCCCTTCCAACTTCAGTCTTAATAAAATAGATGCCACTAGGGGCATTCGTTCCATTCCATGTAAAACTGTAAGTACCACTTGACATCTGGCCATCTGCAATCACGTCCACCAACTGTCCATTCATATTGAATACGTTAACAGATACATCTGCAGCTGTAGTAAGTGTGAGTGACATCTGCGTTGTAGGGTTGAATGGATTGGGGTAGGCATCACTGATACTAAAGCTGGTTGCCAGAGGAAAATCTACTGATACTTCATACTGGGTATTAGCTACAATGATCTCTATTATTTCAAAATCGCCTTCATAGATAAATAGATCTTCTGTTTCAGGGGTAATGACCAATAAGCGGGTTTCATTACCTGTTGTAAGGTAATCAGCAAGAAGTGCACGATCTGTCATTTCAATAGAGAAATCATCACCGTGTGCTAGTGTCATCTGTACACCACCAATAAAACCATCTGCCTCAATGGATACCATATTATCCTCTATAATAAGCTTAGAATGGTTGGCATCATCTACTCTGCCACCACAGTTATCTGCAAGTACACAGTTGGCTAGTTGAACAATATCTAGCACATTATAAGAGGTATCACCATTCATGTCAGAGGAACAGCCACCTTCAATACCACCACAGGTGGATGCCAGTACACAGTTGACTAGGGCTACTATATCCAGCACGTTCCAGCCACCATCACCATTCACGTCGCCAAGGTCTGATGAGCAACCTTCACATGTTTCACCGCATTCACCTGCACAGTAAGAAACCGTTAAGGTAGTCTCACTACCAATAGTAAAGCCATAATTATTATATTCATCTGTTGGGTCCCAATCACATTCTGAGCCAAGTGGAGCCCCATATTCTGTTGATGAACCCCAAATATCTTCCCACCAACCATCTATTGATTGATCAACGCATAATATTTTGAATTCATGATCCCCAGCAGGTACTTGGGCCTCCATCCCGGTATCAGTGGTTGCACCCCAGCCTGACCAGTTATCAAACGAGCCAGTTACACTTACAAAATCACAATCAGCAACACCATCAAGATCAAAGGTTACTGTAGACGTACTTCCACCACCATCACCACAATCACCATCCGAACAACAACCAAATGCCGTAACATCTAAAATTAAATTCCCGCCGGATAAACTAAAACCATAATTCGCATATTCATCACCTGGTACGAAATCACAAGATGAATTTAAGGGAGCAAAGCCTTGGAGCCCTTCCCAGCCATTTGTTGTGTAAATATATTCGTATGATGGACTCTCAGGTAAACTTATTGTCAATGTGTAAATACCATCTCCAGTTGCATCTGACATTGGGTTGCATATTCCACACCACCCATTAAATGATCCCTGCAGATACACACCATCAGCTGGGTTAAAACCATCTACATCGTTCATATCTACCTGAAAAGTAACATCATAATTGGTAATGGTAATACATTCACTGGTACAACTGCTAAAACACACCGTTTCAAGTACCATATCGGCCGCGCCTACAATAACCTCTCTATCGCTCCACTGACCAACAGCACAATCCTGTCCTAATAAACTTTCCCATCCACTTCCAGTATCCCACTCCTGCCAGGCACCATTTCTATATTTAAAGGTATATGTTGCAGGATCTAAATCTAAGGTAATAGACCAGACACCGTCTCCATCTGGGTCTGTCATGGCAAAACCTGGGTCAGGATAATAAGCTCCCATCCAAAGGGTGGGATACTCTTCACCTACATCCTCCTGCGACATGTCCACATTAAATGTAACATATGAGGGAAAAGCCATTGCGGTTAATATTAAAAATACAATTATTTTATTCACTTTATCTCCTTAATCTTCTTATTATTGATTCTTATTAACTTTCTAATATTGCTGAAACCAACGACACTAAATCTAAGATATTTGTTATTCCATCCTGGTTAAAATCACTGCAGGGATCACTCATTTCATCTGACAAGATTATATTTATAATGGTTACTATATCCAATATATTTAATACATCATCATTATTTACATCACCCAAGGTATCACAAGAGTTTTCATTTTCACAGGGTTCACATGAACTGAAGCAGTATGGCCCGACTACAAAATCTTCATCTGAAACTGTGATCTGCCTGTCATTCCACTCTCCAACGCCGCAATCCTCCAAACTATTAGCGTCTTCCCAGCCAGGACCATCCCAGTAATTATAATAACCGTTCCTGAATTTATAAGTATATGTGCCAGGCTCTAATGGAATCGTAACCGACCAGATATTATCATTATCTGAGTCTGACATGAATATTCCTGCAGGCCCTGCTAACTGCGAATCTCCCCCTGAAACATAAATACCTGATTCATCTATCTGCTCATTTTGCATATCAACTAAAAAAGTAACATCTGAACTCCCTGGCTCAGAGCCACCACCACCCTGATATACCCGAACATATTCAACCTCCATCTGCACTGGGAATATACTATCATCAATGCCCTGCTGGCCACCCCAGGTTCCACCGATAGCAATATTAAGAATTATAAAGAAATCATGATTATAAGGCCATGTAGACCAACTAGAAGTGTTTGAATAGGTGTAGTATAGTGTCTCATCAACGAACCATTTTAAACTACTTTCAGTCCACTCTAATGTATACGTATGGAAATTTTCATCAAAATCATTTACGTTTAACTCTCCTCCTGGTGGCGGTATACCATCATACCAATTATAGGTATCATTATGACAGGTAGCATGTATAGTCCCTGGATCAAAACCAACATGTTCCATAATATCTATTTCACCACTATCTGGCCAGCCACCATATTCAGAATCAGTAGGCATCATCCAAATCGCAGGCCATGTACCAGTACCAGCCGGCAGTTTTGCCCTTATTTCAAATCGCCCATAGGTCCAGTCGCCTTTATTTTTTGTCACCATTCGGGCAGAAGTATAATCGGAACCTGCATAATACTGGCGTATTGCCTTAATAATTAATTTTCCGTCTTCAATAAAGGAATTATTAGAATTATCCGTATAATATTGTGCTTCGCCATTCCCCCAACCCCAATTACCAGTACCCACTTCGTAGCTCCATTTATTCATATCTATTTCTGGCGCATCAAATTCATCAGACCAGACCAGAACCCAATCGGCATTATCTTCACCATCTTCAGATATATCACAACTAGCATAGTAATATGTTTCCAAACTCAAGCTTTCATTGAGAGTACTTAAGAATCTATTTGTATATCCATAGTTGGTGACAGTACACGTCCCCTCAGGAGGTAAATTTTCTAATTGCCATCCACAGATCCCAAATTTGAATTCGTAATAGCTATTAGGGTTAAGGTCTATTGTAGTTTCCCATATTCCATAGCCTGAATCAGTGAGATTATATGCAGAGCTCCAATTATTAAATGAACCTGCAACAGTTGGAGAACAGCCTGACGTAAGTTCTTCATTTGACATATCTACACTGAAGGTTATATCAACCGCAGATAAGTATGACAAAAACGTGATAATGAAAATTATCTTCATAGTTTTTAGAGTTTTATTGCATTCCTCCCTTATTTTTTCATTAAAATCAATCATATTACCTCACTATAATCATGGTAATATACTGAAAATGTATACTATTTTAAACAACATACATCACAAAATTTAATAACGACCGCCCCATAAAATATATTGTGAGGATATGAATTTACGAGGCGGTTCTGATTTTCCACCTTCCTTACCCACCAAAGAGAGGATGTTGAAGGTAATCAGTCATCCTTGCTCTTGGAGGATCTCTTCATAGACACGCGCAATACGCAGCAAGGATTGTTATTTCTTTTACCCTGTGTTATTTATTTCATAAGAACGAGTTTCTGCGTAGTTACACTGCCTGCAGTTTCCGCTTTTACAAAATATAAACCGCTCGTCACATTAGATGCATCCCATGTTAAGCTATATGTACTTGCATCCATATGTCCACTAGCAAGCGTTGCTACAACCTGACCCATGATGTTGTACACCTGAACAGATACGTTACCTGCCTGAGGAACAGCCAGAGTCATGCTGGTTGTTGGGTTAAATGGATTTGGATACGCTTCGCTCAGGCTAAATGCAGTTGGAGCAGTAACATTTACACGATCGCTACTGTTGGCTACAATCATATCCACAATCTTGAAGTCACCTGTGAAAGTGAAAAGCTCCTCACTTTCAGGTACTACGATTACGAGTTTAGTCTCATTTCCAACAGTTCTAGAGTCAGCAACAAATGCATTGCCTGTAAGCTTAAGTGTAAAGTCAGCACCATGACTTAGTGTCATCTGAACACCGCCAATGTAACCATTAGCCTTAAGCATTAAGGCACCATTATCTCTAATGAGCTTACCAGTTGTGGCATCGCCTACATCGCTACGGCCAAGAATTGTGTTTACTAATTGAACGATATCCAGAACATTTACACTTCCATCTCCATTACTGTCCGCACAAGTGGTATCAAAATCAGCTTCTCCGTCAATAATAAACCCTACTATTTGAACGATATCCAGCACATTTACATCACCATCACCATTCACATCGCCCATGGTACATTCATCATCACTACATGTTTCCTCGCAGCTTCCTGCACAGTAAGAAACAGTAACGGCATCACCTGAACCATCTACACTCAATGTATAATTAGCGTAATCATAATTACCATTCCAGCAAGATCCATCAATTGGAGCATTATATATAGTTGAACTACCCCATATATCATTCCACCACTCACCTTCAGTATTTACACATAGAATAACAAACTCATGGCCACCAGCAGGAATAGATGCAGCCATACCAGTATCTGTATTAGCTCCCCATCCTGACCAGCCGTCCCATGTTCCTGTTACACTAACAAAACCACAATCATCTAAACCATCTAAATTAAAAGTGACGTCAGATGATAGATCACCACCTCCTCCACCATCATCACCACCACCACAGGCTGCATCACAGCTTCCTGCACAGTAAGAAACAGTCATTGCAGCTCCACTACCATCCACATTCAATACATAATTTGGATATTCAGAATTTCCATTCCAGCAAGATCCATCAATTGGAGCATTATATATAGTTGAACTACTCCATATATCATTCCACCACTCACCTTCAGTGTTTACACATAGAATTACAAATTCATGAGCGCCTGCAGGAATAGATGCAGCCATACCGGTATCTGTAGTAGCTCCCCATCCTGACCAGCCGTCCCATGTTCCTGTTACACTAACAAAACCACAATCATCTAAACCATCTAAATCAAAAGTGACGTCAGATGATAGATCACCACCACCTCCACCATCTTCACATGGCGTTCCGCCATAATTTGTACAATCAGCAGGTCCAAAAAACTCATTCCAAGGAGCAAATGAATCAGCATACATACATCCTTCAGAAGGAACATCATCACATGATGCATATGTACACAATAAATTGCCCCATTGATCTTCTGCTTGAACTGTTGCATCAGCATCATAGTTCGTTGCATTTGGATCCATGCAGCCTTCAACAGTTTCTCCACCACCATCACAGGCATCACACATTTGTACATCATCGAAATAATATGTTTCTCCAGCACCTTCCGTTCCGAAATTGAAGAAGATGGATGCCATGTTATAGGTCCAGCCATGACCTAACCCAACGCTTAATGATTCTGTGCCGGGTGCTTGGTTTTCAAAATCAAATTCTAGAACCTGCCAACCTGAAACAGTGGTATTGGTCTCTGTTTCACAAGTGTGTGTAGGATCATTTGAATCTTCAACTTTCAAACGTATAGGCGTACCCGCTTGATAAGACCAAACTCTAACTGCCATTATTGAGTTGTCTAAAGACAGTGGAATATTTGTTGCAAAACCTGCGGGAGTACCAATGGTCGTGCCAGCCCATGTTGCTGCCCCATTCGTTTTGGTGGCTTGCATAGCCATATTACCAGCATCATCTGGATCAGTTACCAAAGAGGATACGTTGCCTCCAAAATCCGTCGTGGTATAATCAACAGTTGAACCTTCGAAATCTACTGGCAAATCGATCTGGGCACTACCAACACATTCTCCATTAACACATTCTTGCCCATCACCGCATGTAACATCCGCACATGGATCTGTGTAACCACTACTTGCAACAGCCACATTAGTTAATGTAACTGGAGCGTCTAGAGTTGTTACATATAATAGGAATGAACTATATGTGTTCGCACCTTGAGCAGGAATATCTACTGAGTAAGAGGCTTCATCTGTTCCACTAACGCTTACACTAGCTGTGTTAAAGCTTGGCTCAGTGTCTGGGTATGGATTATACTCAAACCTGAAATACACATCCACGTCTGTTCCAGAAGTTGCCCCTGTAAAGGTGATTTCACCACCATCCGAAAAGCTAAATGGATAAAGACTTGCATCTTCATTGGCAAAGCCTGCCCATCCTTCAGAACCTGTTGGGTTTATATACGTGTTGCCATTAACAGCTGTGCCACCAAATGCACCTGAGAATACGACTCCTGTATCTGGTTCTGGATCATCTTCACATACTCCATCTTCACAACTTTGTCCATCACCGCATGTAACATCCGCACATGGATCTGTGTAACCACTACTTGCAACAGCCACATTAGTTAATGTAACTGGAGCATCTGGAGTTGTTACATATAATAAGAATGAACTATATGTATTTGCACCTTGAGCAGGAATGTCTACTGAGTAAGATGCTTCAGCTATTCCACTAACGCTTACACTAGCTGTGTTAAAGCTTGGCTCAGTGTCTGGGTATGGATTATACTCAAACCTGAAATACACATCCACGTCTGTTCCAGAAGTTGCCCCTGTAAAGGTGATTTCACCACCATCCGGGAAACTAAATGGATAAATACTTACATCTTCATTTGCAAAGCCTGCCCATCCTTCAGAACCTGTTGGGTTTGTATATGTATTGCCATCAACAACTGTACCACCAAATGCACCTGAGAATACAACGCCTGTATCTGGTTCTGGATCAGTACTTCCGTCACATGGTGTACCACCATAACTTGAACAAGCAGCTGCATCAAATGAATCATTAAAAGCACCCCAACCGTCTGCATACATACATCCATCACCGGGAGTATCATCACATGATGCATATACACATACTAGATTTCCCCATTGATCTTCTTCTTGAATAGTCGCGTCTGGATTATAGTTGGTTGCATTTGCATCTAAACAACCATAAACATCTGTATCTCCACCACCACAGGTTGCATCACAGCTTCCTGCACAGTAAGAAACAGTAACGGCATCACCTGAACCATCTACATTCAATACATAATTTGGATATTCACCATTTCCATTCCAGCAAGATCCATCAATTGGAGCATTATATACAGTTGAACTACCCC
>JASMKZ010000040.1 GCA_030748955.1 Fidelibacterota bacterium
TGATTGTAAACAATATTACAAGCTTTCAATTAATAAATGCAAGCATTTAAAGTAATACTTTAAATATTGCAGTACAAAACATTTTTTAAATGCTTGTAATATAATGAGATATATATATTATAAATTTTAGAATATTAGAATATTTCTATTAACATATCAATTTATTTTAGCAATAAAATGTATTATTTCCTCACACTTTAGAATTGAAGAAATTAATGATTGTGATTTTTATCACATATAAAAATATTGAGAGAATTATGTGACCTGGGCGTAAATATTATTTCTTATTGACTCATATATTTATCTAGGAGTTAGGGGAAAACATTAACAATTTATTAAAAGAGATGAAAAAATGGTAGAAACTATATTTTTAATTATTATGGCGGGAGTAATTGGATTATACCAAGAAGCAAATAAACCCACAGAATATGAGCTGAGTATGGAAGATGGTACAAATGCAGAAGTTATTTTGCAGAAAAATAGTAGCTATTCGTGTCCGGTTTATTGTGAAGCAGATCATATTCATATTGCGGTATCATGCAAGGATAATTGTAAAACTAAACATATAAACTACCATTTACATAATGTTACTGAAATTGATGAGGGTTTTGCGACCTTTTGCTCAAAAAGAATTATTACTATGAATAAAATATCTACAAAGAAAAAATTTCCTGATATCTTTAGTGCATCCAAATCTAAGCAGTAACCTTATTTCCACTTATAAAAAAGCCCTGAATACTCAGGGCTTTTTTTATTACTAAGAATTTAATTGTTACTTAACTTTCTCCCACTCTTCACCAATTGCTTTAGGGATTGGATAGCTGATGAATTTAATAGTGAAAATAAAAATCTATCCTTCTATTTTTGGCTCTTAACTCTGCAGTACTATTCGCATTTTCTATTTCTTCCTCAGTAGCCATCTTATCTAAATAACCAAAATATTTCGGCATTCTATCTGCCCAAAAAGATGCTCTCACTCTTCCAGTATTAAAATCTAATCCTGATTGAACTAAATAACTAAAAATCGAAGCTCCACGGATACCCGCCAACTCTGCATTTGTTGCATATTTAAGTTTTATAGATCCTGAGGGTACCCAACTATCAGTGTGTGTATTAATTTCAAAGTATCCATCAAAGGAATTAATAATATTAACATATTTTAGCATCACTATTTTTGCATCATCAGTCAGTTTAGTTGATCCAGCAGGAAATGCAGATGAACCTGAATGTGATAAAATTACACCATCATCGTTTTTTATTAGCTGAATATCATTTGAGTCTAATTGGTTATCCTCTTTTAATATCAAACTTAACTTCTCATATAGATAATTCAATTGTTTATCATTTTGATAATCGATATATATTTCTTTAATTATTGGGACATTAATAATTAATAGAACTATTAACGTTAAACTTGTAAATCCAATTTTGTAAAACTTTGTTTTTCTCTCTTGTGCTCTTTTCTGTTTGTGAATTGATTCTGTCCATTCTTGAAATTCATCTCTATTATCAAATATCCGATATAGATTCCAATTGCCGACTATATTTTTCAAATCATAGTCACCTATTGAAATTGCATATACATCTTTTTGACCTTGAATTGTACGATATGCTTCCTGAGTAATACATACACCACCTTTTTCTGCAAAAGCAGTTATCCTACTCGTTACATTAACGCCATCACCAAATAAATCACCATTTTTTTCAATAACATCACCTACATGAATACCAATTCTTATGTGTATTTGGTTTTCTTCAACAACATTTTTATTATATTCTTTAAATTGTTGTTGTAATTCTTTAGCCGTTTTTACAGCATCAAGAGATGAATTAAATTCAACAAAATTTCCGTCACCTAGCTGCTTTATTAATTTGCCTTTATATTTACTGAATACCTTGTTAGATATTTCATTATGTTTATCAAGAAGTAACATAGTATTGTCTTCATCTTCTCCCATAATCAATGAGAAATTGACAATGTCAGTAAACATAATTGCTTTCAGTTTTCTTTCAATTGGCATATGAGAAATTTATTAACTATTGTTGATGTATTATAGATGAAATATAAAGGATATAAAAAAAGGCAGAGATTTTCTCTGCCTTTTAATTTTTGGTTACTAACTAAAAGCTATACTACTTAAGCAGTACGAGTTTTTGAGTTTGAACTACATCACCAGCCACCATTTTAGCAAAGTACATACCGCTTGCTTGATTAGAAGCATTCCAGGTAATACTGTGGTACCCTGCATCTTGATGCCCATTAATGAGCTCTTCAACTAGTCTGCCAGTAGCATCATAAACCATAATTTCAACTTGGCCGTCATTTTTCAGGCCATAATTAATGGTAGAGCTTGGGTTGAATGGATTTGGATAAGCATCGGTTAACTCAGTTTTAATTGGTAATACATTAGAAAAACTGATATCATAAGTTTGAACTTCAGCTTGAACACC
This sequence comes from Fidelibacterota bacterium, assembly GCA_030748955.1. Classification (GTDB taxonomy): domain Bacteria; phylum Fidelibacterota; class Marinisomatia; order SCGC-AAA003-L08; family D37C17; genus D37C17. The sequence goes on from JASMKZ010000040.1 coordinate 2,452, forward strand.
ATTTCCCTTACTGTCAGCTAAAATAATATCCTTAAATTCAATAGTGCTGGTGCCTTCAAAACCATCTGCATTTAAAAATTCAAATTTTAAATTTTCAGGTAAGGCATGACCTTGCATACTAAAAATAAGTCCACGAAGAACTCCTTCGGATATTTCATTATATTTAACCTCAAAACCAGAAATAGCTTCAGGTTGTATAGATTTTATTTCTGATGGATTATAAGAAATATCAAATTGCAAGCCATGTATTGCCTTATCAGAATCAATTGTCAGATCAGCAATTGAGCCAGAAGACTCAGAACGGGCTACAACAGTTTCCTTAAAGTTAACCTTAGCCTTGCCAGCCGTGGCTTTTCCACCGAATAAAACAGCACTAGATAGTGCCAGTATTGTTATTAACTTAATATTCTTCATTATTTCACTTTCCTTTTATTCAAGTTTACTGTTATTTATTGTCCCTTTTTGTGATAAGGATCAAATAAATAAATTTGTCAATCCCCATCCAATCCTTTCACCGTTAACTTATGGGCTATCTATAATACATTACAAAATTAATATTGTAACAGCTTGTATCATGTTCTCTTCGAGAATAAGATAACTCCTCCTGTAATCAGGTGTTGGTATTACAACATCCTTTCTTTTTCGCCCAAATCTTCCACCAAGGAGCTTTTGTACAATTTGAGCAACTCTTATTATCAATTGAGGTGTTCTTTGCATCGAGTTTACATGGCGTGGAAGTATTTGATGCTTGCATCTCATCAGCTACATTGATTTCTTTATTTGCTTCAATATTTGCCTTATTTAGTTTACAAGAAACTTTTCCTTTACCTGCTTTGTTCTTACAGCATGGTTTCCCTTGAGAAAAAATGAGTGTAACGCTCATAACTATAACTAATAAATATATTACTCTTTTCATTGTTTTCTTTCCTTTTTTTGCAATCGATTATTAAATTCCCCCAAGCTCTCCTCGTCTAAATTACAACTTCTCTTCGTACGAATCACAGAAGTTTTTGTTCCAGAACATAAATCATATAATCTAGAATTAGAGCCCTATTCCGTTAGAAATTTCAAAATAGCTCTCGCCATTTTTATTATAAATTATATTCTATATTTATAATTTCATTTAGAGGAAGCTGCATATGATATTTCTGATTTCCTTAAGATTATGTGATAGTGATCACATAACATGATAGAGAAAAAACATTTATAAACAATTTCTTTCACATTACTCTCAAATTTTGTAACTTCACCCTATGAGGAGGATGATAAAAATCAGCTGTTTATTTTTGGGAATTTCCATTCTACTTGGTCAGAATGGGGATCCTCCAAAGCCCATCATCAAAGAGTTTACCCCTGCCGGCCGAATAGAAGCTCTCATGGATGAAAATCATTCAGACAAGTGGCTTCTTATACAACTAGACCTGAAAAATGACAGCCTTTTTAATCTCGTAAACGATATTTTGCCAGCTATGGAGCTTTACTCCGGTCCGGCATCTTATCATCGCATTATGGAATTCCGTCATCTGGAACAGATCCAAAGCGTATTAACGGCTGAATTTTATTCTATACTCAATGAAAACTATAAACTGCCCAGTTCCTCCCGGGAATTTTGGGTTGATTTTAAAACTGGCAGTGAAACCCAGGGAACCTGGTCTGATGATGATGCCATCGAATATACCTGTGCCTGCCTCAGCGGTGCCAGCGACTGCGTGAAACTGGGATGGGATGATAGCTGGTGGAACCCCCTAGATTACTGGGGAGAGGCCTGGTATGGCTATCAGCCGCCCTATTATCAGTCCATTGAAGAAATTCGCGTTATTGTAAGGGGTGGCCAGTGCGATGATCTTCCCCTATGGTCTGAAACCTATATGGGTATGATGGATGATAACGGAAACTGGTCTCACGATTATGAACTCAGCATCAATTATACAGATAATGAATACGTGGTGGGTAGTATCTGGAGCGGTACCATGCTCATGCCCCGCATGGGTTCTGAAGATAACTATTGTATTGATCATGTGAAACTAGAATTTTATTATACCTGTGATGAGCCAGAAAGCTCTACTAACCTCCTGGCTTCCGATGGTGAAGACTGTTATACTGTCAACCTGGCATGGAATCTGCCAACATCTACCATCACCGGACAAACCTTATATCGGGATGATACAGTTATTGCCCAGCTGGATGCGGATGAAACAGAGTATGAAGACTGGGGTGCTCAATCCGGAACGGAGCATATTTACTGTATTGAATCGCAGAATGAATGCGGTAGCTCCGCCATGGTCTGTAACCCTGGAAGTGTAAAAACAGCGCCTGACTCACCCTCTTATGTGAGTGCCAGTGACGGTGAATATGTAAATGAAGTACAAATTAGTTGGCCTGGCGTAGATGTAGTGGATGACTACAAAATTTACCGTGATAGCACCTGGATGGGCATTGTTTCTGCCGATCAGCTAGAATATACCGATATCATTGCTGAATCAGATGTGGTGTACGAATACTGTATTGAAGCGGTAAACGACTGTGGCGATTCTCCCTGGAAGTGCGATACGGGCTATACCATATCACCAGGTGGAGATGTAAATGCCGATGGCAGTATTGATGTTCTGGATATTGTGGTGATGGTAAATATTGTCATTGAGACATATGAACCCACTGATGATGAGTTTTCAGCAGCGGATATAAATAGTGACGGATGGGTGGACGTTTTGGATATAGTTACGTTGGTAAATGAAATCCTGGGAGATTAGCAAAATACTTATATAATAAACATATAAATAAGTTATGGATATCCTTTAAAACAGCAGTTATTTGCTGTTTTTTTATTTTCCAGTGATATTTTTATATCATCCTTATTGTAATTATCTAACTAATTTATCGATAGTTAACTATATCAATAAAACCACTCTACAATTTATGGGCAATATTGTAAATTTGCACGCAAGAAAAACATATAATTCAGGAATATAAATCATGCCAACATTTGACATTGTAAGTAAATATGATATTCAGGAAGTAGAAAATTCTGTGAATATGGTAACCAGAGATATCACCAACAGATATGATTTTAGAGGGAGTGATACTACTATCACTTTTAATAAAAAGGAAGGTACCATCAAAATAGAATCCGATTCTGATATGCGCATCAGTGCTGTGCGGGATATGTTAGAAAAACGGGCAATTGGAAGATCTGTTTCACTGAAAACTTTTAAATTCAATGATATTGAAAAAGGCTCTGGGATGACAGTTAGACAAAGAGTTGAACTGCAGGAAGGCATTTCAAAAGAAAATGCAAAAAAAGTTAATAAAATGATTAAAGATTCAAAACTGAAAGTTCAGTCCCAAATTCAAGGTGAGCAAATTAGGGTAACAGGAAAAAAGATTGATGATCTCCAAAGCATAATTGCATCTTTAAAAGAAGAAAATTTGGAAATCCCCCTACAATTTATTAATATGAAAAAATGAAACGATTTATTTGGAGTAATAACAATAAATAAATCTCTGCCTCCATCTCACCTATCCTTTTAAATTACACCATCTAATCCAAAGGAATTTGAATGAAAAATATACATGTTGATTTTTGGGGGGTGCGCGGGTCAGTACCCAGCCCAGGACCTGCTACTACTCGATATGGTGGAAATACATCCTGTATATCAATAACCATAAACAATAAAATCCTCATTTTGGATGCCGGAACAGGTATCCGGAATCTGGGTAGCGCCATAATTGGACAGCCGGAATTAGAGATTTTTGTTGTGGTTACTCACTCCCATTGGGATCATATTCAAGGTTTTCCATTTTTTACTCCTATCTATCAACCTGATCGGCCGGTTCATATGTTTCCTACTCTACATAAAAAGAATGTGGTTTTATCTTCTCTCATTGATCAAATGGACGGTGCCCATTTCCCCATTACTCCTGATCAGGTACCATCTAATTTCAACTTTGTAACTGAAAACCCTTTAGAATTTTTAGAAAGCAATGGTTTTCACATGGAATTAGTGCCTATGAATCATCCTGGAAAGGCATTTGGATATAAAATAAAAATTGATGATAAAATAATTTGCTATTTCACAGATAATGAAATTGATCCTCCCTATGAGAAATCTATTGAATTGGATGTACTGACAGAAAAGTGTAGAAATGCTGATATTCTTATTCATGATGCTCAATATATTGAAGCCGATATGCCCTTGAAGCATGGCTGGGGTCATTCCCTAATTTCACAGGTAACAAAACTGGGTGAATCAGCTGAGGTGAAAAATCTTGTGTATTATCACCATGATCCTGAGCGTAGCGATGATGACATTGATGCAGAATTAGAGGCAGCATCTAAAACGCTAAAAGAAAATGGGAGTTCTGTTCGTCCCTATTTCGCTTACGAAGGGTTGAAACTTTCCATTTAAGAAATAAGGCATGAATATAATTTCGGAGTACAATTATCAGCAATTCTCTCAAAAATAAACTATACAAAATAATATTTAAATCGGATACTCCTTCTGGCAAAGGGTTTGATCTACTATTAATTGTGAGTATTCTCCTAAGTGTAGTTGTGGTTCTGCTAGATAGTGTTCAATATTATAACATTCGCTATGGCGAAACCCTTTACGTCATGGAGTGGTTCTTTACCCTGCTTTTTACCATAGAATATTTTCTGAGGATATATTGCATTAGGAAGCCCATCCTTTATATAAAGAGTTTCTTCGGCATCATTGATTTTCTATCCATCATTCCTACCTATATCAGTATTTTTTTCCCTGCCAGCCGCTATCTCAGCGTAATACGGATCCTGCGGGTTATGAGAATATTCAGGATATTAAAACTAATTATGTACATTGGTGAGACCAACATGCTTATGAAAGCAGTTTATGGTTCCCGCCGAAAGATCATCGTTTTTATGTTTTCTGTCATTGTCTTAGTTACTATTTTCGGTTCGATTATGTACCTCATTGAAGGGGAAGAGAATGGGTTTACCAGTATACCCCGCAGTATTTACTGGGCAATAGTTACCATCACAACTGTAGGTTATGGAGATATTTCACCCCAAACAGAATTAGGTCAAGCCTTGGCATCTCTGGCAATGATAATTGGTTATGCCACTCTTGCTATCCCAGCTGGAATTGTATCAGCAGAATATACAAGCTTAACCCATAAATTCAATATTCTAGTCTGTCCAAACTGTAGTGATGAAAATCATGAAGACGATGCACGATTTTGTAAAGTATGCGGAGCGGATTTAGAGAGTTAACAATTATTAATTTAGACCATATTAACTTCAAAAAGGAATTGTCATGAAAATATGCAAACTTATGGGATTAGTTTTATTAACGAGTTTTATTTTTAGTCAAGAAAATCAATCTTCCGTCTTTTCATATACTGGAGGCTGGCCTGTGAATCCTAAAAGCGATACCATTGAAGACCCTGGTTTTGATTTACCCTGCCCAGGCCCCACTGGTTGTGACTGCCAGACTAATGCTGATTGCTATAACCAAAATTGCAGGGCACATCCCAAAGGGAATTATTGTGTTCCCAAAATAGGCGATTTAATTCCCCGCTTTGAAGCAATTGATCAATTTGGTGAGGGTGTGGATCTGTATGATTTTGCCCATCAGGGAAAGATGACGCTCATTGAAATGTCCGCGGCCTGGTGTTCTCCCTGCAATGATGTTGCATCATGGCTTACTACAAATGATTTAAAGATACGGGAAAATCCATGGTGGAAAGATACTTACCTCCCTGTACGAGAATTGATAGAAAGCGGTGAAGTGCAATTGGTAAATATTATGTTTGAAGGAAAAGAAAAAAAGACAACTGCAACTTTTGAAGACATCATTTCCTGGTACTCAAAATATCCAGACCCCAATGTACCCATTTTGTTAGATGAATACCGAATTATGCATTCCTGGGTAAAACCTACAGGACTTCCCTGTATTTTTCTGGTGGATGAAAATATGCGTCTTATTAATTATACCAATAGGGGTTTGACGGATGCATTTCTGTATTTGACTCAGTCAAAGAAGTAATCTTCAGGTATGTTCTCGAAAGAACGTTACCAGAAATATTTATGCACCACCCTTTTGGGTCGTGAGTTCAATTATCACCCTCAAACAAACTCCACTAATAAAGATGCCTGGCAGTATGCTCAAGAGGGCTCTTCTCACGGTTCACTTTTTTTAACAGATAAACAGACAGCTGGGAAAGGACGTCGGCAAAATAAATGGGTTTCAACTCCAGAAAAAAGTCTCACATTTTCTTTTATATTACACTCGGAGTTAGAATTAGAAAAAATGGGATTGCTTCCCCTATTGACGGGAATTAGTATCGTAAAAGGAATTACGGCTTCAGCTGCTATCCAAACCGGCTTGAAATGGCCTAATGACATCATGCTTAACGGGAAAAAAATGGGAGGAATTCTTATTGAGTCTAAACATCATTCAAATGGATTGAGTGTGGTAGTGGGTGTGGGCTTGAATATAAATGAAAATGCCCAAGATATTCCCCATGCTCTTAGGGGTAATGCCACTTCACTGGCCATTTTTTCCGGACAGAATTATAGCAGGGAGCAGATTCTATCTACAATTCTAAATGAATTTGAAACACTATACAATAATCAAATAGATTCGATTATTTCCCTATGGACTAACCACTGTATTCATAAGGATAGCGAAGTCTCTTTTCATTCAGAAGAAGGAAAACAGCAGGGTATATTTCAGGGAATATCATCACTGGGGCATGCTAAAATTCAGATAAATGGGAAGACTCAAACCTTTCCCAGCGGGATGGTAATTTTATAGTGATATTAGCTGTAGATATTGGGAATACCAACGTCACCTGCGGTGTTTACGATGGTGAAAAATGGGTGCATATCCTGAGGCTGCCCTCAACCCTGAATTTCTGGAATCAGTTTTCCACTTTAAAAGAGTTTGACATTACGGGATGTGCTATCAGTTCGGTAGTGCCTAACCTGATGCAGGTATATGTTGAATCCGTCCGAAATTTATTTCAGATTGACGCACATATCATCACCTGCCAAAATTCTGAAGTAGAATTGCTAGTTGAGACTCCTCAGGATGTGGGAATTGACCGGATTTGTAACGTAGCTGCAGCACAATTATTGGTGGGAGCTCCTGCCATTGTGGGTGATATTGGCTCAGCTACCAATTATGATGTTGTAGATGAAAAGGGGGCATTTATAGGAGGAGCAATTGCTCCAGGGATTAAAGTTGCGGCTCACAATCTTATTGAAAAAACTGCTCTGTTAAAAGAGACTGCTTTTATAGTTCCGAAATCTGCAGTGGGGAAGAATACTAAAACCAATTTACAATCTGGAATAATGCTGGGTGCCATTGATGTGGTAGATGGAATGTTTACACGCATTATGGATGAAATGAATTGGAAAAGCTGTAATATAATTGTCACCGGCGGATTTGGCGGATTGATTGCACCTCATTTGAAAACAAAACATAATTATTTACCACACCTTACCTTAGATGGTATACGGATTATATATGGGAAAAAATAGCCCCGGCAAAATACCGAGGCTATAATCTACTGAGGAATATTAGAATAATTTATACAGGTTGGCTTGCTTCTTTTTTTGACTGAATAAATTTTGCTTTTTGATCTTTGAAGTATTGATTCTCACCATCAATCATAATGGATTTCTCTATAGCATTAATGGCTTCATCAAAGCGCTTGAGCTTCCATAATACTTCTGCTTCTGTATCAATAATATTTGCCTGACTATTAGGGTCATCTGCTGATAATTCCACTGCCCGTTTTGCTTTTACCAAAGCATCTTCCAAGTTTGTTTCCATCTCTGCCATGCGCCAGGCATAGGAATTTAATATTCCAGTATCATCTGGAAAACGGCTTAACATTTGTGCATATACTTTTAATTCATCCTCTTTCATTTCTTTATCTGCATAATGATAAGCCATGGTAAAAAAGGCTTCTTCAATAAAGGGAGAATCAGGAAAGGATCCAATATAAGCATTCAATGCCATCTGAATTCCATTTTTAAATGCATCACTTGCTAGATAATAAGTGCCCCGCTGATAATACTCTGAGGTTGGATCCGGATAATCCTTAATGAGGATTGAATAAAATTCCTTTGCATTATCAGAGTCACCCCTTTCCTCATACTTCATGGCAATTCCCGCAATCACGTCTGCATTAGCTTTTCCATTTTCATATTGTGTTAAGTAATCATTAAGAGTGTTTTTGTTATTCCTGATATCTTGAATTCGTGCCAAATATTCACTAGGGGGAAGGTAGCCGATAATACGATCAACTTCATTTCCTTTGTTATCTACAAACAGTAAATGAGGAACGCCCTTACAATTATACTCATCAAATATCTTGTGCGCATCTTCATCTTTGGCATTCATTTTAAGACTTATTAGATTTGCATTTGAAAAACTTTGTACATCAGAATCTGTAAATGTATTGGCATCCAGCCAAACGCATCCAGGTCAGGTATCGGTATAAAAATCTAATAAAATTAATTTGGAGCCAGCTATTGATTTGGCTGCTTCAAAATCACCGCTAAACCAATTGTATTTTGCGTTCTGACATCCCAATATAATGAACAGAACTAATATATAGTATCTACTCTGGAATTTATTCATTATTTAAAATCAACGAGCTCCACTTCAAAAATCAATGTAGCATTTGGTGGAATGGCTCCGCCAGCCCCTCTTTCACCATATCCTAATTCAGGTGGAATTATTAAAGTACGTTTTTCCCCTTTACTCATAAGTGCAATGGCTTCATCCCAGCCTTTTATTACACGCCCTTGACCAAGTGGGAAGGAAATTGGACTACCACGATCATGAGAGCTGTCGAATTTTTTACCTGTTTCTAATAAGCCAGTATAGTGAACGGAAACGGTTTGTCCGGCACTGGGTTTTTCTCCACTGCCTTCTTTATGGACAATCGTTCTTAGTCCTGACTCTGTATTATCTTCTCTGCCAGGCAATGAAAAATCTGCATCCACAAATGCTTCTATTACTTCTATAAGCTCCACATCAAAAATTAAGGTAGCTCCTGGTGGAATTAATTTTCCAGCACCCCGTTCTCCATACGCTAATGCAGATGGAATGATCAGTTTTCGTTTTCCACCGGGTTTCATTGTGGCGATTCCTTCATCCCAGCCTTTTATTACACGCCCTTGACCAAGAGGAAATTCGAAAGGTTGATTTCTATCTCTAGAACTATCAAACTTTGTGCCATCTTCCAATGTCCCTGTATAATGGACTTTGACTTTATCGCCAGATTTGGGCAATTGACCAACACCTAAAACATTATCAATATATTTCAATCCGGATTCAGTAGTTATTTCTTCTCCCACCACTGGTTCACTAATGGTCATACTTTGAGTTTCTTCCATAATTTTGTTATCTTTATTAGAAGGTTTATTGCATGAAATTAGACCTGCTACTAAGATAATACTTAGATATTTATACATTTTTTCTCCTGAATTTAAGCTGTTAAATTAAAATGGTTTGGGGTGAAACTGGTTGAACTAATTTTGAAAAAGGATAATGTTCGCGAGAATGACCACATCCAAAACATTGTATCCTCCATCACCATTCATATCCCCAATAG